>NZ_JANPLK010000049.1 GCF_031426495.1 Gemmatimonas sp.
CGCCGTTACCGCGGCGCGATCACCGCGGTTGCCACCCACCCCGCGCCACCGCGGGGACGAACGATTCGAGACCAGGCGGCGGGAACGCCAGCGTACGGCCTTCCTCCGCGCTCTGGTATGCCGTCATGAGCAGCTTCACCACCTCGAGTCCGTCGTCGAAGGTGAGCCGCGGCGCTTCCTTGCCAAGGAAGACGCGCACGAAGTGGCGGTCTTCCGCTTCGTAGCCGTAGGCGATGGCTTCGTTCACGACCACGGGCATCTGTCCGGTTTCGGCCATCTGCTTCTCCACGATGTCCTCGCCCGTCTTGCCCTTCACGGCGCGCGAGAAGAACAGATCGAGTCCCGACTCGAGCGAGTTCCACTTCATCGAGTACTCGGGGCCGAGCAGTTCCGCGCTGAGGCGCAGTCCGGGTCCGACAAAGCTCCAGCTCGTGGTCGCTTCGCCGATCGCCATGCCACCGTCGGGCGTTTCGAACTCGATCGTGACGCTGGCAAAGTCTTCCGACGGCTTCTTGAGATAGTCCACACCCATCGTCTTCTTGAGCTGCGCGGCGTACTCCTTGCGCGACCACTTGAGTGACGCGATGTGACCGGTCACGCGCTTCGGCACGAGCGTGGAGAGCGATTCGCCCGGCGGCGTGAGCAGCTGCCGTACCACCAGCACCGAGTGGCACATCATGTCGTTCAACACGCCACCGCCCTGCTGCTCACCGCTCCAGAACCACGGGCCGTGCGGGCCGCTGTGCTCTTCAGCCGCGCGCGCGAGATACGGACGGCCGGTGTTCGCAGCGCCACGCTTCCAGATCAGGTTGTGGCCCACACTGACCTGCGGCGAGAAGTACTGGTTCTCGAGATAGCCGTGCATAATGCCGGCCTTCTCCACCAGCTTGAGAATGTGCTTCGCTTCGGCGACCGTGCGGCCCAGCGGCTTCTCACAGGCGATGCCCTTGAGCGTTGCCTTGCCCGAGGTCACGGCCGCACAGATCTCTTCCACGTTCTCGATGCGCGCGTGATTCGGACCGTTCAGCCAGATCGCGTCGATCTTCGGATCGCACACCATCTCGGTGATGGACTTGTACGCCTTGCATTCGCCGATATCGAGTTCGCGGGCGTACTTCGCGGCTGAGGCGGCGTTCTTCGCGTTCGGGCTCCAAACGCCGAGCACGTCGGCATCGCGCACCTGCCGAAAGCCCTGCATATGGAAACGCGCGTTGAAGCCGGATCCGATGAAACCGATACCGAGACGAGGAGAAGACATGACGTTGAGCGAGGACGTTGAGAGTTAGGAGGAGGAGACGCGCCGTCGTTCCTGCTCGACGAGCACCCGGCGTAGAATCTTACCCGATGGCGACTTGGGAATCGCGTCCACGAACTCGACCTGGCGCACTTTTTTGTACGAGGACACGCGTTCGGCGATGAACGTCATGACCTGTTCCGCGGTGAGCGGTGCCCGCAGCACGACGAACGCTTTCGGGATCTCCCCGGCGTCCGGATCCGGAACGGGAATCACGGCCGCATCGGCGATGGACGGATGCCCCAGCAGCAGCGCCTCGAGCTCAGCCGGCGCCACCTGTAGGCCCTTGTACTTGATCAGCTCCTTCACGCGGTCGACGATCTTGTACCAGCCCATCTCATCGACGACGGCGACGTCACCCGTCTTGAACCAGCCGTCGTCCGTCATGCAGGCGGCAGTCGCTTCCGGCTTGTTGAAGTACCCCTTCATCACCTGCGGACCGCGCATCCACAGCTCGCCGCGTTCCCCCGGTGCGCAATCCTCACCGGTGGCCGGGTCCACCAGGCGGCACTCGGTGTTCGGCGCCGAGGGTCCCACCGAGTCGAGCACGACGCGATTGTCATCCATGGGATGGAAGTGCGTGACGGGGCTCGTCTCCGTCAGCCCGTAGCCCTGGCGCACGGTGAGCCCCAGTCGCTCCTGACAGGCCGACGCGAGCTCGGCACCGAGCGGTGCGGCCCCGCTGAAGAGATACTTGAGCTGCGACAGATCGTAGTTGGCCACGACCGGATGCTTCGCCAAGGCCAGCAGGATCGGCGGTACGATGTTGGCCATGCGGATCTTGTGATCCTGCAGCACTCGCAGCACCTGCTCGAGGTCGAAGCGCGGGAGCGACACGATACACGCGCCCTGCCGCAGCGCGCCGCCCATCACCACCACCATGCCGTAGATGTGGAAGAACGGCAACACGCCGAGGACCCGGCTGTTGCTGTCGATCACCTCGGTGATGGCCTGCATCTGCTGCAGATTCGCCACGAGGTTGCGATGCGTGAGCATCACGCCCTTGGGGATGCCCGACGTGCCACTGGAATACGGCAATGCCGCCACATCGGTGGCGGGGTCGATGTCCACGTCTGGTGGCGTATCACCATGGGCGAACAGCTCGCGGTAGGGCGTGGCGCCGTCAGCCTCACCGAATACGACGATCTCCCGCACCGTACTGGCGAGGCGCGCGGCGGCCGAGCACTTCTCGAACAGCTCAGGGATGGTGAAAATCAGCATCGCTTCGCTGTCCGCGAACTGCGCGCCGATTTCTTCGGCGGTCGCGATCGGATTCACCGTCGAGCAGATCGCCCCGAGCGACACCACCGCGTAGAAGACCACGGGGAAGTCGGGGAGGTTGGGACTGGCGATCCCGACGACATCCCCTTTCTTGATGCCGTGCGCATGCAAGCCGGCGGCGACATGCCGCACCGCGTCGGCCAGCTGCGCATATGTATACGACTTTCCCGTAACGCCGCAGATGATAGCGAGGTGGTCGGGGAACTCCGACACGCGCTCGAGCACAAAGGGCACGAGGGGCGTGTCGGGAATGTCGACGTCCGGATGCGGACTGCGAAGGATCTTGGCTTCACCCATGAACGGCTCCGGCAGGCGGGGGGACGGAGAGGCGTCTGGCGAAGCTACAGCTTCAGGCTGCTACCACAAGCCGACCTTTCCCTTCACCGATTCAATCAGAACCGCCGGGTCGTATCCCACGCCCTGACGGAACACGAGCTGCACCTTTCGGATGTCGCCAATGCTGGCGGCGGGATTGCCATCGATGACCACGAGATCGGCCAGCTTGCCGGCCACGATCGATCCGGTGAGGGCGCCGCGCCCCAGGTAGGTCGCGCCATTCAACGTGCCGATGCGGATCGCCTCGAGGGGCGAGAACCCGGCTTCCACCAGCAGTTCGAGCGCGCGCTGATTCGAGTACCCCGCGATCACGCCACCGCCACCGGTGGGATCGGTACCCACGATGAGCGTACCACCGGCCTTGGCGAAGGCTCGCTCCATCGCCATGCCCTTGGGAAACGCCTTCGCGTACACCGACTGCGTGTTGCGCTGCGTGGAGGCGTAGCGCTGCGCGAACTGCTCTCGCAACGGCTCGATGAGTACGTCGGTACCCGGCGGCATCGGCCGGCCCGGTGTGAACGTCTCGAAGATCGTGAGCGTGCTGGTGACCGCAATCTTCTTGTCGATGAGGTACTTGAACAGCGCCTGCACCTCGGCGCTTTCCGGGTCGGCCTGCGCGAGCATGCTCTGGGCCGCGCCACCGCGCCCGCTGCAGGTGTCGAGCTTCTTCCCCGGCACGAAGTCGTTCATGGCGAAGAAGCCATGTTCGAGATCATCGATCCCGGCGTCGGCCGCTTCGCGATAGGTCACCGAGCAGAGATGGCCGGTGATCTTGAGTCCGCGCTTGTGGGCCGCGTCGGCGGCGGCCTTGAGCTCGTCGCGCGTGATGTTCATGTACGCCTTGAACGATGTCGCGCCCTGATCGGCCCAGTACTCCACCAGCTTGCGCGCATCGCTCGAGTCACGCAGGATCGTGACCTGATTGAAGCCCATGCCCGGCCCTTCAAGATACGGCGCCGTCGCGTCGATCCACGGCCCCGGCTTCTCGCCGCGCGCGATCGCCTGCGCAATCAGCAGCTCGGCAAACCCGTTCATGTTGCCGCCGGTGCGCATGCTGGTTACGCCGCCGGCCAGATACAGCCGCGAGAAGCTCTCGGTGAGGTTGCCGTAGGTGCCGGCGCCCACCGGGTAGTACAGGTGCTCGTGCACCATGACCAGCCCCGGTATCACGCTCTTGCCGGCAAGATCCATGACTTGTGCGCCGGCGGGAACGACTACGCTGCTCGCCGCACCGACGGCGGCAATGCGGCCATCGCGCACGATGATCGTCTGCCCATCACGTGCGGCCGCGCCGGTGCCGTCGATCACGCGCACGTTGGTCAGCGCGAGTACGTTGGTGTCGACCTTCACGTACGAACGCGTCGCCGGTCCGACGGGAGCCCGCTGCGCGCTCAAGGGCGCTGCTGCCAACGCGGCGGCGGCGAGCGCCGCGGCACGAAGGCGCATCATCGATCGAGGCATCGTTCAGTACTTGAGCATGGCCGCGGCACTCGCCTTGATCGACGCCAGCGCATCGGCCGGCTGATCGTGCTCGATGAACCAGTGCTTCAGTCCGAGCTTGCGACCCTTGTCGAGCAGCATCTTGAAGTCGATCGTGCCGGCGCCTACATCGAGCATCTTCCGCTCGGGGGCGGCACTGGCGTCCTTCACATGACAGCAGATCACGCGGCCCTTGTGCGCCGTCATGATCTCCAGCGGGTCTCGACCGGCCTTCACCGCCCAATACATATCGAGCTCGAGCTTCACCAGCGACGCGTCGGTGTTCGCCGTGAGAATGTCGTAGCCGGTCGCGTCACCCACCGGCGCAAACTCGAAGTCGTGATTGTGGTAGGCGAACTGCAGTCCGGCCGCCTTGGCTTTCTGCGCGCCGGTGTTGAGCCGCTCGGAGAGCCTCATCCAATTGTCGCGCGACCCGCGATACGCGTTGCCCACGAACGGCACGATCACGATCTCGTGGCCCATCCCCTTCGCGCGATCGAAGATCGCCGGCCAGCCGTCATCGGTGGCGGGCAGCGCTTCGTGCGTGGCGGGGGCCGTGAGCTTGTGTTTCTTCAGCAGCTCCGACCACCACGCCGGCGACTTGTCGTAGTAGCCGGCGAATTCGAGCTCGGTGATACCAGCGGCCGCCACCGCGGCAATCGTGCCTTCGAGATCCTTCGACAGCGCACTGCGCACCGTGTACAGCTGCAATCCGATTCGACCGATGCGGCGACGGTCCGCGTGGTCACCCGATGCCGCGTGCGCCAACGCCGGTAGCACCACGCTGCCGGCAACTCCGGCGGCGAGCATCTGGAGCGCCTCACGACGCGAGAGCGTCGACCGGCTGAAGGAAGACAGGTCCATGATCAGAGAGCTCCGTTGGCGAGATGCGTCAGGGTGTCTCCCGTAACGCGGTACACGGTCCATTCATCCTGCGGACGCGCGCCGAGCTTCTCGTAGAAACCGATGGCGTCCACATTCCAGTCGAGCACCGACCACTCGAGACGCCCGCAATCACGCGCCACGGCCTGCTGCGCGAGATACTGCAACAGCGCTTTGCCGATGCCATGTCCGCGAAATTCGGGACGCACGAACAGATCCTCGAGATAGATCCCGGGGCGTGCGAGGAACGTCGAGAAGTTGTGAAAGAACAGCGCGAAGCCCGCCGACGCACCGTCCCATTCGGCGATCACGACTTCCGCATACGGTCGCGCACCGAAGAGCGCGACATCGAGCAACGCGTCGGTGGCAATGCACTCGTGGCGCAACTTCTCGTAGTCGGCCAACCCTTCGATGAGTTCCCGGATCACGGAAACGTCTGCCCGCGTAGCAGGGCGCAGTACCAGCGTCATGCGATGCGACTCCGTCAGTTCGATGTAGTCGCCGGAAGCGCGAGACGCGCCGAGATCCGCGCGATGCGCTTGCGATTCACACCAAGATCGCTGCGCCCGAGCCGTGAGGCGGAGCGGAAGCGATACACGTGCGCCACCGAGTCGACCACGATGTCGACATCGTCGACAAAGCGGAACACCAAGCTCTTGCACTCGGCGTGCAGATAGCCCTCGCGTTCCACCGTGATCGTCGTGCGCGGCTCGGCCAGCAGCGCCGCCTTGGCGCGGGCCAGCGCGGCCGCCGGTGTGTCGGTGAACGCGACCGTGGGCACGCGCTGCGCGCTGCGAGTGGTTTCGGTGGACACGCAATTCGGCGTGTCGGGACAGGGCGGCAGCACGTTATCGCTGCCGACCTGCGTGGGCGAGTGCCAGTATAGCGCTACGAGCGAAGCCATGATCACCGTGTGGGTCATCGTTTCACGAAGGTCCACTTCTTGGTGGAGCGCGTGAGGATCGCATCGTACTCGCGCGTCCTCACCCGCACCTCCGGCAACACATCGATCGCGAGCCGCGCCAACATCAACTCGGTGAGCAGCGGAATGCGGTCTTCACTGCTTTCGAGCGTATAGGTGCTGCCGCCCATCGGGATGGACACGACGCGCATTTTCGGCGTGCTCGACGCATGTCCCAGTTCGCGCATGCCGTCGCTCGACATCTGAATCAACGAATCGCCGCCGACCACCGCGCGCTCGGGACGATTGGCCGACGGCACGAACCACACCTCGGTGAAATTCTTCTGCGCGAGCGCGACCGGCACGAACTGGCCAAGTCCATTACCCGGCGCAGTGGCGGCGAGCCCACGCAGCAGTGCGCGCGCAGTCCCGCTGGCCAGCACGGTATCCACCGGATCGCGCACCACCATGCCACTGCGCGAGTCGGGCGTGGGGCCGGGATTGCGCAGGGCGAACTGGACCTTCACCTGCATGCCGGGGGGCGTATCGGTGAGCTCACCGAAGATGCCGCGCCATTCGTTCTTCTGCTTGATGCAAGTGAGCGACCAGCCGCGTTCCACCCCACCGAGCGCACCGGCGCGCAGCGCGTTGACCGTGGCCTCGAGGCAGCGCAGATAGCCGAGCACATCCACCGCCCGCGACTCGCGTTCGGCGAACAGTCCTTCGAAGCTGGTGGGCACCTTGGTGAAATCCGGCAGCTTCTGCGCGGGCAGCTTGGGCGCGGTGGCCTTCGGCTTGCTGCCACCGGTCGCACCTCCGGTAGTTCCACCGGTCGCTTGCGCGGGGAGCACGGAGACAGCGGCGCAGGCGGCGCCCAGGGCAAGCGCTTCGACGAATCGACGAGCAGCGGAGATCATGACGGCAGGCTGGAGAGTCAGAGGAACCAGTGGAATCTAGCCACCGGCGCCAATCGTCGTACACTTCCTGACGCGCGAAGAAGGTTCCATGGCTCCCTCCCATCCTGCCCCGAGACGCTGATGCGCCGTGTGTTTCGCCGCGTCCTGACGTGTGCCGCATGGTCGTGGCTCGCACCGGCTGCCCAGCTGACGGCCCAAGGCGATGCCGCACCAGTCGCTGACTCCACGTACGCGCGGGCGCATTACGTGAAGCGGGTGATGCTGGCGCCGATGCGCGACGGCGCACGGTTGATGACGGTGGCCTATGTGCCACGCGACGCCTCGCCGACGCGTCGCTATCCCATCGTGCTGCAGCGCACACCCTTCAGCGTGGGTCCGTACGATTCCACCACCATTACCTCAACGCTTGCCCCCGACGCGTTCATGCTCCGGGACGGCTACATCTTCGTGGCGCAGGAGGTGCGCGGACGCTACCGGTCGGAGGGGACGTTCGAGAACATGCGACCGCTGCGGGCGCCGCAGGGTCGCGCGGCCGTCGACGAAGCCACCGACGCGTACGACACCATCGCGTGGCTCCTGACGCATCTCGAGGGCGACGATGTGCGCGTGCATCATCTCCGCTCACTAGCTCGCGAGAGGCGTGGCGTAGCGCGCGCAGTTGCGACCCGCTCCGCGCCAGTCGCGCGCTGTTCATCGTGTACGTGAACAAGGACTATTACAAGCATTTCTGGCAGGATCGATTGCGCATCGCCGCCCCACGTCGCCGGAAAGCATGGCGACGTCGAGCGCTCCGCAGTCGCATTCCAGATCTCCGAAAGTGTAACGCGATGATGGAACGCCATAGCGCCGACGCATGCCTCGCTTCCCGGCACTCCCGAAAACCATTTGTTGTGGCAACTCCAAGGCGCTTTGTCCCGTCACAGAGCGCTCGTCCCACGTTTGCTTGCGCGGTGTAGATGGCTGCGGTAAGCTACCGGTCCATGTCGGACAATCGACCAGAGCCGGACGAAGTGGGATGTTCGGGTGGCAGCGGCGCGGGTTGCATGGCAACGCTCCAATCGCGCGGCCGCCGCGCACACACAAGCAGTCAAAAGCTAGGCAGTGCGCACGATTCGATTGGTCTGCAACTCCGTGAACTATTTAGGTCTCACCAACACAGTGAGGAAGTTGGAATGAACGATGCCTTCGACTGCACGACGGATGAATGGACGGCGACGATGGAGCGCGGTCGCGACATTTTGCCGCTGTTCGAAGATTGTCGTCTTGGCTTACTCGTTTCGGACGCGGCCCGTTCCCTTGGAGTGCGCGATCGGAATGAACTTCACAAGCTGCTGGCGAACAGGCGCCTGCCGCCGTTCAAGTCGTTCCGCAACTGGTGCTATGTCGTGTGGCTAGCTGACCGTTTCGCGAACGGGAACGCGTTGGCCCACTGGGCGTTGCGCCGCGGAGATGCGCCTTCCGCATACTACGAGCTGGTACGACAGACCACCGGTCGCACTTGGACGGAGGTGAAGGCCAATGGCGCAACGTGGGTGCGAGCTATGGCACTGAACGTGTGGCGACCGTTTCTGCCGACTTGACGGTTTGTGTCGACGCCAATTGGAATTGTCCACGTGTCTGTGTAGTGCCCCCTGCCGACTGGACGGTAACGGACGGGCTGTTTGACCGTGTACGAGCAGTGTACGGCTTTATGCAGCGCTCCGCATGTCTAGTGTCTCAGGGACTGCCCGCCCTGAATATCGAGTCCGCAAAGTCCGCGCATTCGCAGACAACTCCTCGACCCAACCCTTATACAGCCAACAAAGGGAGCGCGAGCGGACGGCGCCGGCCTTCGTAGCGCCCCGCTGGACTACCTCGAATTGCAAATGAGCAGCGCGCGCCTTTCCCGTAAGAAGGAAACTCTCGAAACACGCGCCTGTGCAAGTTGCGATCAACACTGAGGTCTTGGCAGATGTCCAATATCGGTACTTCTGGTGATAGCCGAGAGGTCGCGTCGATGCCAGACTGACCATGGAGCGCACAGCGGGGACGCGTCATACTCAAACTTTACCGTGTCGCAGAGCGCATTTGCCAATCGGCTGTCTGAGGATTGACCGAACCAAACTGTCGCTTGCCGTTGCAATGGCTGCTCGCTGGCGCTTCACGTCCACGAACTCCATCGAGAGGGCCAGCGCGACTCGCGTTTTTCAGCGAAGTGTGCAGTGACACTCGATGCCGAGATCGCGAGAACTCGGGCATGAAAGAGACCAAGATGTAGCGGAAACAGCGATTGGTGTTGGGGCTCTCTGGCTGGATACTTTACTCAAACTCTCCATGGAGAATCATACCGATGTCGAAGAAACTTGAGCTGGATGCGTTCACAGTTGAGTCGTTCGAAACTGCCTTCCACCCCGCAATGGGCGGTGTGTTTGCCCAGTCGATCCTTCCTGATTCGCTCAATTGTTCCCAAAACTGCAACGAAACCAATAATTGTGGACAGACAAACATCCCTCACTGCGACCGGTCGAGCTTTCCCCCCAACTCGTCATTTTGCGCAACTGAATGGATGGTGGGGTGCAACAGTCATACGGAAGACGCGTACTGCGCAACGAACGCCTGTTGCTGAGGCGCGATACATCTCGGCTAGCCGAGCGATGTACGCGGACAATTAGCTAAAGTAAGAAGTCGCTGGACCACATGAATCAGAGAGCCCTACTACCAGAAGTTGTGCCGTCGAGTCGGTCCGTCAACGAGCGATTCACATGTCGAGTCGCTTCATGACAGGACTTCACTCGAGATGAACTGATAGTCATAAGACGATGTGCCATGCTGTGAACATCAGGGAAAGACGAACATGGTGCTACAACTTGATCGGCGCTACTCAGTAAACCCAGACCTCTCAAATCGTGCCATCGAGATGGCATGCACCATCGCGCGTCAACTGAACGAAACGCTCGTTGTGGCCGAGTCGGGTCGATTGCAGGCGCAGCGTGCCCAATGGAGCAACGATAGCCAAGTAGTCGGTTCGCCTGCGTGCGTGATGGGTCTCGACATCTACGAGGGAGCGGCAGGAGTCAGTCTCTTTCTCTCAACCCTCTCCCACCTGATGGACGAGGCCGAGCAACGCGAAGTGGCATGCGCCGCTGCGCGTAGCGTTGCCGCTGCGGCGGAGACGGCGGCAACTGGTGCGATCGCTGCATCGACTGGACTATTTTCTGGTTCAACCGGCACCCTCTACGCGATTGCCTCCTCCGCGCGCTCGCTCGACGAGCCCGTACTTACGTTGCTGGTCGAACGTCTGCTCGACGGCTGGACGTCGTCAGCTGCGCGCAGCGATTCAGACGATGTCATCAGCGGCGACGCGGGTGCGATCCCCACTATGATCCGGCTGAATCGCCGATTCAAGCGGTCTACCGTCGACGCATGGCTGCGCGACCGCGGCTCACGCTTACTGGAGCGTGCCACGCGCTTACCTGAGGGCTGGTGCTGGAGCAACGAAGGCCGCGACGAACTACGACCCTTTCTTGGCTACGCCCACGGCGCTTCCGGCTATGCGGTGGCACTGGCGGAACTCGCACACTACTTCGGTGACTCCACGTATGCCTACGGAGCCGAGCGCGCGATGGCCTACGAGGATTACCATTTCGACGAGAGTCAGGCCAGTTGGCCCGACTTCCGCATGAAGTTCGGAGGCTGGGAATCGGTGTACGTCAGCAGATCGGATGCGCAGAGCGCCTTGCGACGGCTTCGGCCGAATTTCATGAATGCGTGGTGCCACGGTGCGCCGGGTATCGGCCTGGCACGTTGGCGCTGTCGATCGTTGATCGGAAGCGCTGGCCACCCACTAGCAATACCGCGCGCGCTTTCAGCAACGCTGCGAACGCTCCCGTTCTTAGTCGAAGTCGGAAATCCCTGTCTCTGTCATGGCGCCGCCGGGAACTTGGTTGCGGCGCATCGCCTCGCGCGCGTGCTGGGCGACTCCGCGTCCTTCGTGCTCGTCGAGCAGTACCTCGACCGATTCCTGAATCGCCTCGAGACACAAGGGGAGGCAGCGTGGGGGTGTCAGGACGCTCCGTCGCTCCCTCCAAACTATGGGCTCATGACCGGCATGGCAGGCGTCGCCTTCGGATTGCTGGCACTCATCGATCGCGCACCGCCGCTGCTCATCGGCGAGGACGGCAATGAGCCGGTGCCGTTTGAGCTTTCGCCATCGGAGCGTTCGGCCTTTTTCGCTCAAGAGCGGCGTGACCGATTTCCGACTGTCGCTTCGTCACGGGACCTGTCCGCACTCTTCGCAATGCCTTTTAGTCGATCGACGGACGTGCACGATTCTTCAGCGCGCGAGGAGCAGGTGACCGACGATCCGATCGACCTCGTTTCATTGGGCATTCGCTTGCCGGCCGACGTCGAGCAACTGCGCGCCGAACTCGCCGAGCTCTACCTGTCACGCCGAAATCCTTGGCAGATGATGGATGGATGGTCGCCGGAACCCAAAGTCAGCGAGATCGACACACGAACTCGTCGCCTCCGTGCGAGCCCGCTCATTTGCGTCGTGGTATCGGACTGCCGCTGGCTACTTGTCGCGCCCACCATGCGACAGTTGACGACGCTGGAGCCAAATACTGCTGAGTGGCGCGTCTCAATCCACACGCTCCGATACACCAGCGTCGATCGTCGACCGATTGGGCTTCTCGCCGGCTTGGTATTGGTCGCCGCGCGGGAACCGCAGTTGCCTGCGGAGATCGCCGATATGCTGTTGACATTCGCGCGGAAAGCGGATCCCGAGGCGTTCCGTTCTGTGGTTGCCCAGCAGATCCGTGCATGCCGAAACGCGGGGGCGCTCCTTGTCGACTGACCTTCCCACGGGCATCGCGTTTGAGGTCGAGCCGTGCACGCCGGCGTCGCCCGGCGCCGAAGCAAAGGACCTTGTGTGGGCGCTACTCCTGGCGCGAACCTGCGCCCATCCGGAGTCGGCGATACACGGCTATCGATCGACGCGCCTCAGCGA
Organism: Gemmatimonas sp.; assembly: GCF_031426495.1. Classification (NCBI taxonomy): domain Bacteria; kingdom Pseudomonadati; phylum Gemmatimonadota; class Gemmatimonadia; order Gemmatimonadales; family Gemmatimonadaceae; genus Gemmatimonas; species Gemmatimonas sp. Next base: position 12,078 of record NZ_JANPLK010000049.1, read on the forward strand.
ATTGTTTGAGAGAATCGCCGTTCAGGAGGCGGTCCATACCGAGCTGGCAAAAGAGGTGTCGGCGAGTCTGTACAATGTCATCCCCACCATCGAAACGATGGACCGCCGCCTGCTGCTGCGCGTCCGCCGTAAACTTCACAATATGGCAGTCATATCGGTTGATGAGCTGGCGCTGTTGCGAACCGCCATTGCGGACGCGGGACTGCTCGGGCGGGTACAAGACGTACTGGACGCGCACCAGGCGCTCGTGCAATTGACTGACGCGCTCAGGAACGCGGTGACCGAGGAGCGCCGGCGGCAGTTGGATGCGTTGATTGCGCGCACCTACGACGTACAACTCACAGATACCCTCGCTCTGAGCAATCAGGAGCTGTTCGAAGAGATACGCCGATTCCATCGCAGCGCGCCTCGCAACCTCGAACAGCGCCCGAATCTGGTGCGTAGCCTGCTGCGGTACGGCACGCGAATGGCGCTGAAGACCACGCCGTTTGGCCAGCTATGTCAGGTGACGCCCTGCGTCATTCTCGCGAACAACGAAGGCGCGTCAGAAGGCGTAGCACTCCCGTCGCTACAGAACACGCTGCGCGACGTGCAGCTCAACAAGCTACTTTTGCCGCTGGTACTGCGGCACATTCAGAGCATCCCGAAAGTGACCGAGGTTTGGCCGCTGGAGGTAAACAAGACGCTCGAGCTACAGCAACAGACAATCACCTGGCTGGCCACCATCGGCGGAATCGAGAAGTCGTGTAAGGCACCAGCGATAGACGCGGTCGTAGCGGCAGTGGCTTCGCTGTCCGGGCTCGAACCGACATCTACCGCGCAGATGCTGAGCGCGCTTTGCGTTGAAATGCCCGAGTACGAATCGGACGACATCGCAGCCTTGTTGGAGCGCCTCAAGACCGAGGGTGCCGTGGTGCCAGCACCGATCGTTCCTGAACAAGATTTGGCATGGCCCCTGACGCTTGCTGGCTGGCTGGAAGGTCTGCAGGTTGCCGAGGCAAGTGCGGTGGCGGGATCGCTGCGGGAGCTCGCGACAATGCCTGCCGCCATCGAAGCAGCGAGCGGCGACGAACGACTGGCGTTGGTGGGCCGCACACGCGCGCTGATGGACTCGTTTGCGCCTGTGGGCGCCGACCGCGTCGAGGCTCTCAAGGCGGTGGCTCTCGAGGACACTTCGCTCCAGGGTCCAGTAGAAGTTTGCGTCGGAGCAGGATTGCAGCAGTGCCTCGCAACCCTCTGCGTGCTGGTACGCCGGCTAAACCTACTATCGGACGATCGGGACGACGTAGAGGCTATCGCCGAGGTGTATCTTCGCGAGTACGGCGATGCGCGGGAGGCCGTGCCACTGTTGGAGTTCTACGAGGTGGCCTTCAAGCGCCACTTCAAGCTGGCGTTGCGTGGGTCGCGCACCACTGCGTTTGACGAGAACAGCGAGGCGCAGCTGCTGCGCTTGGGACACGTGCCCGCTGTGCGGGCGCGGGCGGCGGCGCGGCGGCGGATGCTCGACTGGTGGCTTGCCGCCTGCGAGGCGAAGGTCGCCGACACCCGGCGCGAAGTGCATTTGTCGTTGACGAAGCTGGACGAACTGATAGGGGACGCGGCGCATACGGAGTGCATGTCAACATCAGTGTCCGTATTCCTGCAGCTCGAGTGCCCAGGCGACGAGCAAGCCAATTGGCGTGCGTTTGTGCCAGCAGCCATGATGGGGTTTGGTTTCGGCAAGTACCAATCCCGCTTCTTGCACCTCTTTGCGCGACACAACCTTGGCACGCAGTCAACGGCGCAGCGCTCGCACTGGCCGGAGGGCGCGGCCGAAATCGCGCTGGATAGCCACTTCAATGCCAACCTGCACCCGTCTCTTGGCTACGGGGAGATCAGCTATCCGTTCACCCGGCCGCGCACCGACGACGCTACGCGAATCACCGTTGACGCCTTGGAAGTTGTAGGACCTGGCGCGACGAGGCGGGCCCCGTGCCTCAGGAATCGGACCACCGGGGCACGCGTCACGCCCCTCGATCTCGGCTTCCTCACCGACATGCGGCGGCCAGGGCTCTTCCGATTGCTACGTCGCCTGCAGCCGCCCTCTCGTTTCTACCTCGACCTCAGCGTCGCTGCATATCGCGCGCGTGTCGCTCGTTCAACGAATTCTCGACCATTGGGGGTACAACGCTTTCCGCGGCTCGTGATCGGCGCACATGTGGTGGTCTCCCGCCAGCAGTGGATCTGCCGCCCCAGCGACATTCCCGTTGCAGTATCGAATGCGCTAGATGGCCTGTTGCGCGCGTTGGCTGCGTGGCGTTTGGCGCACGGCGTCCCGGAGCGGGTGTTCGTGCGACTCGCGGAGTGTCGCCTGGGAAGAGCGGCCCAGGTGGCGCCGCAGGCGGAGCCGTCAAACGGGGCAGCTCAGGATGCAAAGCCAGCGAGCGCATCCACGAGCGGTCCAACGCGGCAGCCGCGGCAAGATGATCGAAAGCCGCAGTTCATCGACTTCTCTTCACCATTGCTGGTGGAGCTGTTTTCTCGTGTCGCGGCCTGTTCTGATGATTGGCTGGTGTTGATCGAGGAAGACTATCCGACCAACGCCACCGCATCGTCGAGCGGCGGAGAAGGCGCCCATCGGATCGAGTTCTTGTGCGAAATCGGCATTCCGGGCGAGGCGGACTAACCATGCGTATGCTACTTTTCGGGTTCGCTTGTGCGTTCGGGATGACCATCTCGTCTTGCGCAGGCGCACAGCACGAACGTTCGGCGCGCGACGGTGCGGAGCGGGGAGGAGCAGATTCCCTCGCGCTTCGCACGTTGGTGCGAGCGTATGTCACGGATTGGCGGATGGAGGTCGTGACCTCGAGGCGTGGTGTACGTGAGCTCATGGGGGGGAACTTGCCGCTGCGAACCGGGGGCACAGCGGACGGATCGATCGAGGCGCAGCTGGCTGATGGACGCGTGTTCTGCCTAGCCGATACCGGTTGGTACTTGCTGCGCTTTGACATTCGTGTTCGTGATCGGATTGCGCGGACTCGACTCCTCGGCCTTTCGGAACCAGGCTACTGTCCGTTCTGGGACTGGGCTCTTGCTGCGCCCCCAAGCGTGGACGGAACGAGTTCCATCGTGCCGTTACTGCCGGCAGCGGCGCAAGAGCGTCTGGCCGCGAGACGAGATCGATTGCTGAATGCGCTCGACGCCGTCCTCGAGCGGAACCCACGTGACTCTGCGGCACTTGGGCAACGCGTGCGCTTCTCGACCAGTGTACAGGCGCGACACGACGCGGCGCAGCGAGTGGCGCGCTGTGGCGACACACCGTATTGCCTGCAACTGGCCGCCCAACTGCAGGCGCGTGGCGGCGACCTGCGCGTAGCGGATTCACTGTTTGCACACGCGCGCGCGCAACGCAATGTGACCGGCGTGTGTCGCGATGATGGGCTTGATGCCGTGTGGCCGCGTGGGCTGGCACCTCTAACGGAGCAGCTCTCCTGCGGAGCGCGCAGCCGGCATTGGGAAGCGCTCTGGTGGTTGGCCAACCCCCGCTGGAGCGACCCAGTGAATACTCGACGGCTCACCCATGAGCTGCGCGTGCTCGACGTGCTGCTTCGCGACCAGGTGGGGCTCGACGAGTATCTCGACTTCGCACGCAACCAGCGAGTGACGGCCGAAGCCCTCGTGCTACGCTACGGCTTTCCGCGACGAATCCTCGCGTTCACTCCAGGCGCCGACACCTCGTATCATTTCAATATCATCCAACGCGGTGACGCACCGTATCGCGTCCTCGGCGCGCCGCAGTACACGCGCGACTACTACCGCACCATCCCAACCGGCGACGCGCTCGCGAACCCCTTCGACGCGACGCTGGCCGACTTCGCCGTGCGCGCCCCGCCACCACAGTTTGATCTGCGGGCGGAGTTTCCCGAGGAGTTGATTGACGCCAAGCCGCAGCTGCACGACCTGCCCAGCGCCCAACTGGCGCACTTCCTGCGCGACTCACTCATGGTGCTCGCCGTGGCGGTGCCGCCGCCGCCCCCCTCCATCGCGTCAGGAAACACTCGCGCGTGGCAGGCTTCGCTCATCGCGTCGCCGGGACCTGGCACGACAGATATCATCGCCACCGCCCGCGCCGACAGCACTGCTGCATTTCGCTTGCTGGGGCTCACTACGCTCACTCCGTCGGTGATGAGCGTAGAAGTGGAGCCCGCGCTGCAACCGGCGGATGACGTCTGGCGGGCTCGCTTCGGCCAGCGGCCACCGCCAGCGCTGCTGGCCGCCACCGGTGGCGCCCTCGCTCTCTCGGACCTGCTCCTGCTCGACCCGAGTGCCGACAGCCTCGGGAGCGGGCTCACGCTGGAGCAGGCGGCGCGGCAAATGCTCACGTCGAGCGTGCTCACCGCGAATCAACGGCGACTCGGGCTCTTCTGGGAGTTGTACGGCATATCAGCGGACGCGCCCGCAGAGACGAGCGTACGCTATACGATCACGGTGACATCCAGCGCGGGCGCGAGCGTGCTGTCCCGCGTGTTTGCGTTGGCCCGCGGACAGAGCACGGCGAGCAGCGACGGGGTGGCTATGTCGCTCGTCCAGCGCATCGACCCTCGCGCTACCGCGCGGACGCAACGCGGGGCGGCGGTCGTACCACATGGGCTGGTGCTCAACCTCGCGGATCTGCCGGCGGGGGACTACGCGATCAGTGTCGCCGCGGCGACGATCGGCGCGGCCAGCGCCCCCGTGCGGCGCGCCGAAGCACGGCGCGCGATTCGCCTCATCCGCCAATAGGGAGGTCCATTCCGTGCCGCATGACGATGCACCATGCACCACCATGACAACCCTGCGCGAAACCTCAACGTCACCGGCGCGTGGCGAGTGCACGAACTCCAGCGAGCGAACGGCGTCCCCCTTCGAAGCGCACGTGCTGCGCAACGAGTATGCAGAACTCGACGTCTACGATGTGATGCGCGCGCGAAAACCGTTCGCAGCGCTTGACGATGTTCCGCGTCGCGCCCAACCGCCATTGGTGGCAGTGCTCGACTCCGGCTACGCGCGAACAGTCGGTCCACTCAAGATGCTCCCTGTACACATGATCGCGAATCACTGCGCGCCGGTGGCTGGTGATACATTCGGCCACGGCACGCTCGTGATTGACTTCCTCGGAATGCTGACTACCTCCTGCCGCGTGCTGCCGGTGCACGTGTTCGATAGCAACCACGAAGCCACGCCGGCTTCCATCGAACGCGGCATCATGATCGCGCTAGAACGTGGCGCTCGGGTTATCCACATGAGCCTTGGCACACGAGACTTCCGCGAAGGTTCGTCCTTGGCGGCCAGTTGCCATCGAGCGGCATCAGGAGGCGTCGTTCTCGTTGCGTCCACTCCATCGTTCACGTCCGCCAGCTTTCCGGCCGTGTTTCCGTGTGTAATCGGCGTCGCACCGCGCGCGGACAATCCGGGAATTGCCGTCACGATCGTCGATTCCAAGAGAGCGATGTGTACGGCCTATAGCCCCAGGATCCGACGAGACGGTGTCGTCTATCGAGCGGCCAGCCTTGCGGCTGTCACAGCCACCGCCATGATCTGCGAGCAGCTCGCGCGCGACACGTCGTGGGGTGGGCAGGAGCCAGCCGCCACGTTGAGGTTGCTCCAATGATACCTCACACCGCTACCGAGCCGACCGACTCCGCACCGGCACTGAGCGAAACCGATCAGTGGCGCGTCCGCCGCTGGACGAGTCATCACGTACACTTCGCTTCACCGGCTGCTGACAGTTACGATCGCGTCATCGCGGACTGGGTCGCATCGGTTGTCGCCGAGCTTCGGGAAAGCGCGTTGATCGAGCGCTACTTTTTTATCCGGTATCCGGTGGGTGGGCCACATGTGCGCCTGCGTATGGCGCCGCGAACGGAGGACGCCGAGGCCGGCATCGAGCGAGTGCTGTTCTCGCACGCATCGCGGTGGAACCGCGCCGTGGCGCCGAAGCACACTCTCGAGGTTCGGCCGGTGCCCTACGAGCCTGAGTTTGACCGCTACGCCGGCCCAGTTGGGCTGGCCCTTTGTGAGTCGATATTCGAAGCGTCGTCAGACTGGGTTGTTCAGTTCCTGCGCGACACCGCGCCAGAGCAACGGAGCCCGACACGCTTGGGCCGCAGCTGCCTAGCCATGGTTGTAATTGCTTGGCTCTGCATTCCCGATCTCAGACAGTGCGGAGCGTACCTGCGTCACTACGGTGCGTCGTACGCGCGTGTGGCAGACGAACTGTACGGCGTAAGCAGTGTGATCGAGCAGGCGCGCACCGTGTCAGGCGCGTTTCGTGCAAACATCGCGGAGACGGCCAGGCGCTTAGAAGTTGGCCAGAGTGTCTCCGTCTCGCTCGACAATCTGGTGTCTATTCTGTCGCCGCTCCTGCACCGTCTCCGCCTCGCGTCAGATCGCCGCCAGCTGCGCGCGTCGCCTGACGCACTACCGTTCACGGCCCATGGCGGCATCCAGCATGTGCTGCCAAGTCTCTTGCACATGCACAACAATCGCATGGGCGTCGACATTCGGCAGGAGGCGCTGCTCGCCATGATGTGCAGCCAGGCCATCGACCCGCGCAGTGCCATGCACGTACCCAGAGACGCGGATACATGAGTCTCTCGGAGTCGTTTGCGTCGCTGCTGCGATTGCTCCAGCTGCTCCGCCGCTACTGGAGCGGTATGGCGCGCAACGTCGCTCTGGGCGTCGCGCTGGCCGCTCTCGGGCTGCTGCTGCCGCTCATCACGCGCGCTCTCATCGACAACGTCTACCCGAATCGAGACACAAGCCTGCTGTTGATTCTCGCTATCGGGATCGTCGCGGTCGCGACCGGAACCGCGTTCGTCACTGCTATACGGTCCTATCTTGCGCAGCGCATCTCCGCAGAGATGACCGGCGCGCTGTCGCTACTGTACTTCAACCATGTACAGCACCTGCCGCTAGCGTTCTTCGATCGCGGACGGGTTGGCGAGATCACAAGCCGACAGAGCGACATTCGCACGGCGGTTGCGACCCTGACCAAAGTGTTTGAGACAGTTTTGGTGAGTGGCACCTATCTCATGGCTGTGCCACCGCTGCTTCTGATGGTCAACTGGAAGCTGTCCCTGCTCTCCCTGTTGTCGACGCCGCTTACGTCGATTGTCTCGGTAGCCGGCGGGCGCCTTCTTCGGAGGCACTGGCAAGCCGGCGCAGAGGCGAGCGCGCAACTCAATGCGACGCAGGTCGATGCGTTTTCTCAGATTCGGAGCATCAAGCTCGCCGGCGCCGAATCGGCGATGTACCGCAGGATTGCCGACGCCACGCAAGAGGCCACTACGCTACAGCTGCGCGCGGGGAGGCTCTCCAGTCGCATTTCCTTCGTCAACGCCATTGTCAGAGCTCTAGGCACCGCTCTTTGCACATGGTATGGCTGGACGTTGATTCTGCGCGCCGAGTTGTCGCTCGGCGACTTCCTCCTCTTCGGCGCCTATCTCGGGTTCATGACGCACCCCGTCGGGGAGTTCGCGTCGCTATTCTCCGATGTTCAGCGCGCGTCCACGTCGCTACGACGGCTATTCGAGTATCTCGACCTGCTGCCGGAGCTGGACCCCACGCATAGTTTTCGCGAAATCCCACAGTCGATCATACCGCTCGCCGGCGCGCTCGAGGTGCGCGCGGCGAGTCTGACATATCCGAGTGGGCTGCGCGCCCTGTCGGAGCTGGACGTTGCCTTCCCCTGCGGATCTGCCACGGCAGTCGTGGGGCCGAGCGGGGCGGGAAAGTCTTCGCTTATCCGTTTGCTCGCTGGGCTTGATGCACCGGTTGACGGCGAGGTCTTGCTCGGCGGTAGAAGCCTTCGCGACATCGACCTGCGCTCGCTTCGCTCGCACATGGCAGTGGTGTGGCAGGAAGCGGGAATGGTGCGCGGAACAATCGAAGACAACTTGACGCTTGGCGCGCGCAATGTTACGCCGGCGCAGTTGGCAGAGGTGATGCGCGTCTGCAGGCTCGAGGATCTTGTCGCCGCGTTGCCGCGCGGCCTACGCGCGGATGTGTCGGAAGGCGGCGTGAGTCTCTCCGCCGGCCAACGCCAACGCCTCGCCTTAGCGCGTGCGCTGCTGCGGGGGGCCCGTATCCTGCTACTGGACGAGGCCACGTCCAACATTGACGTTGTTGTCGAGTCCGAGATCCTGCGCGATATCGTCCGAGGACGCGGCGATCGGACGATAGTGTTCGTTACGCACCGCATTGTCAGTGCGCAGCTTGCGGACCGGATCTGCGTCATGAACCGCGGCACGGTGCTGAGCGTCGCGTCGCACGAGCAATTGCTGGAGTCGTGTGTGGAGTACCAGCTGCTCCATGCGGCTGCGCACGAACCCACGGAGCCGCTGGCGCCGAGGAGCGGGCGCCGCCGACCTGATGACGCGGCGGCCAAGTCTTGCTTGCTGACTGTTCCGTGAGAGCGGTGCCCACGCCAGCCGACGCGCGAGCACTCGCAGCTCGAGCGCGCTCAGACTCACCAGCGCCCTCGCTGGAGCTTCCCCCGTTCCTTTTACCGACGCGCGTTGAACGCAGCAGATGGCGCAACGGCCGGCTCCTCGCACTCGCGATGCTGCTGGTGACGGTTGTCGTAGCAGCAGGCGTTTCCCAAGCGCGCGTAAAGAGCGCCGTCCATGTCGCGGCGCGGGTACAGCCGCAGCAGCGAACGCTCCTTCGCGCTACCCAAACGGGCCGCGTCGTGGCCGTGCATGTCGCCACCGGTACCGTCGTGCGCAAAGGCGACTCACTCCTGCTGCTTGGCTCGGATGACTCACGCGCAGCAGAGCTGCAGCTCGATCGCGAGATTGGAGAGAGACAGAGCGCGATCGCCTTGGCGGAGGGGAACGCACGCAACAGTCAGGAGCAGCGTCACTTGCGAGTGGAGCAGGCACGTGCGCGGCTGCTGAGTGTGCTCGCTACTGTTCGGGAGAAAGGCGTGATCTTCGGGCGCATCACCGAGAATGACACGACGCTCGGCGGCTATAGCCCCGGCGACCACGTCGAGATGGACCGTGCGTTCGCCGACGAACGGCTGGCGCGGCTGGAGCTGGCAAGCGCGTTGGCGAGTCTCGCAGACAGCGTCTCGCTGCAGCGAACGGTCGAGAACTCGCGAATGGCGCTGGCGCATGCTCGTGTAGCGAGGGCTCGTGCCGGCGTGGCGGCTGCGGAGCTCTTGCTCCGAGCGCCGCATGCCGGACGTATCGCAACCGTTCATCCGGCGGAGCTTTTGGGCACGATGGTCCGACCCGGCGACGCACTACTCGAGTTGCATTCAGGATCACTGTGGCGCGGTGAGGCGCAGATTCCTGAATCGGAGATCGCACGCATTCACGTTGGTGACAGCGTTCGGGCGGAAGCTGCCGTCGGCGGGAGCACCGACCGGAGGGAGTATCATGGTAAAATTGCGTTCGTATCAGACTTCCCGACCGCACCTTCCGATAGCCGAGCGACGGTGACACCCATGTATCGCGTCGAGTTTCTCGTCGGCGAAGCGTCGGACACCGCGGGAGGTAGTCGGCTTCGAGTTGGTAGCACGTTGAAGGCCGCCATTTTGGTGGGCAAGTCCAGTGTGCTGCAGCGAATGATGAAAGTTATGGGATGGGGCCCTCGATGAGCAACGCTACGGCGTAGAGCGCGAGTGCTCCGAAGTTGACAATGCGAACGCCTCGATCCGCGGGACGAGGGGCTGGTCACGCTTAAGCGCAGTCATGCAACGGCTCCGGGACACACCGCACGGATCGCCAGCAACGCGCAATCGTCATCGCGGAACCCCTACGTCACACGTTCGGCTACATTGTGCTGTGCGATGCCTCCGTCGAGAATGCCGAAGTTGGTCGCCGGTCACCGTTGTACCCCACTCCGACCCATGTAGCACCCGCGCCGGGGCCAGGCCGTCGTCGAGCGCCGCCGCAACGGCCGCGCGGCCGCTGAGGGCCCCGATCACGTTGCCGGTACCCGAGTATCCTCCGAGGGCCGAGACGCCCTCACGGACCTGCTCCAGGACCGGCAGACCGCTCTCCGTATAGCCCGCACACGCCGCCCAGCGGTGAGTGACCGGCGCCGTCACGCCAAGATGGCTGCGCACAAAGCGTTCGAGCAGCTCCTGCACCGTCGGCGTGGGTGACGCGTCGAGACTCCACTCGCCGGCGTCAGGTTGATCGCGAAAGCCGCCAATTGTGAGCGACCCGTTGGGAACTGCTGCCAGTTCCGGTGCCAGACTTCCCCTCCTGCCATAGTTTCACGCGCCACCTCCTCGTGGACTGATACGTGGAGAGCACCATCCGAGTGCTTCTGAACAGTCCGCCGTGCCATTTCCGCGTGCCATTGGGGGGGGCACGCAACGCCACATCGGCCTGCAGGATGCAGGTTATATCGTCGAGCAACGTGAGGGTGGCGAGTGTCACGAATCCCGTGAAGACGCGCACGAAGCCGAAGCCGCCAGTTCGATTCACGCGTGGACGTCGCAGTCGCAAGGATACACTCGCTCAGGCCTACCCTCCCCTCGGCCGCGCAAGGACACCGGGGCGTGGGTGTGGAGCTACACCGATCCGGTGCGCAAGGAGGTCGGATCGCACGATGCGCACGCTGTCTCCACCGTCGAGAACGGCCGCGCGCCCTGTACGTTCAGCGGCGACACGAGCTTTGCGCCTGGCTGGTACGCCTGATCCTCGCGGCCCAGGTCGATGAGAACCGGATCGTGGTCCGCGAGAGGCGGAGGCGGGTCGGCGGCCGGGGCCGCCGGTCTGCAGCCAACGAGCATCGCGGCGACGAGCAGGATAGTACACAGGGGAATGCTCTTGCGCCGTTCGATGGGCGGTGGTCGCTGTCGTCAGCGACGGCGACGAGGGGTTGGGGCGGACGGTGCGGTCGTATGCTGCGCGAGCGACCGTCGAATGTCGCTGATCAGCTGGGCGGCATCGGCAGGCGTCATCATGGCACTCACGTGTTGCGCGCCGACAAACGCCAGGTACTCGAGCTGCGCTGACTCGCGTGCGCTTTTCGCGTTGACGGCAGCGTGCAGTTCCGTGAGATACGCCATCCGGCGTGCATCGACGCGCGCGACGACGGCCCGCGCGCGAGCATCACGCAAGGCCCAGGAGCGCACAGCAAGGTCCAACCGATGATCGAGGCGTTCCACTGCGTCGTCGAGCCGTGCGGCGCGCTGACCGAGATCGTCCGCCGCCCCCGCGAAAGCAATCGGTGCCTCGGTGAGCGTCTCCTCCCACCGCGCGAGCAACCGTGTGAGGAATGCGTCGAGATCGCGGAAGTGGTGGTAGAACGATCCCTTGGTACGTTCGAGCGCCGTGCACATGCGATCGACGGTGAGGGCCGACATGCCTTCGTCACGCAGGAGGGCGAGGCCGGCGTCACACCAGTCACCAGGAGCGAGTCGCGTATTCACTGGCGTACCGCCAGCGCCGTGCACACGGCCAGCGCGAGACAGAGCGGCGAGTAAAACCACACGTTCAGCCGCGCGAAGGGGCCACCTGCCGTTTCAGGACGCATGCGCACATCGACAAATCCTTGAAGCCCGCGTAGCAGCAGCACAGCCGCGCCGAGCAGCGCCGCAGGTCGTAGCCACCGGCGCGGCACCGGCAGCGGCAGCAGACCGGCTCCACCGAGCACCGTGAGGGCCGCAGCCAGCAAAATAGCCGCTACCATCCACGTCGCCGTCGATCCCGGTGAATGTCGTCCCGGCGCGCCCCCTACCACGGTGCGATGCAGTGAGTTGGCGTCGGTGCCCGGCCACATGCCCCCCAGAGCCCAATACGCATGCACCCCGGCGAGGACGATGAACATGACGGCTGCGACGATCGTTGGGATCGACGCCGACAATGGAGCGCTCATGCGTCGACCCAGACGCCATCGCGGTGCGTGAAGCAGGCGCTTCGCAAGCCGAATGGCTCCGGCGTGATTCCACGCGACGCGTCCCACACTTCGAGACGGTCTGGTACGAAGTGCAGCACCACGAAATCAGCCGAGGTCGGTCCCTCCGGCCAAAAGGCGTACCAGGTCGGCATGAAGCGGTGCTGTCGCACGGCCATTGACTCCACCACGTCCATGCGGCCGGCGAGTACCACGCAGGCGGCTGTGCTGTCGTCCTGATACACGACCGTCGCACGCGCATCGGTACGCAGTACCGCGACCTTGCGCGAGGAGGCGCTGGTGCCGAACCAGACACTGAGATCTGGTTCGGGCGGAAACGGCTGGAGCACCCGCGCCGACACGCCGTCGTGGCCGACCGTGGTGACGAGACAGAACTTCCTTCGGCGCATCGTGGCCCTCGCGATGCTGAGGGCAGCGTCCGGCCCGGCCCGATGTCGGCGCTGCGCCCACGCCCGGTACAGACCCGTCAACGGTCGCCAGAGCAAGTGGAGAGGTGGCATACGGTACCATACCGTATGGTATGCTATGGCGCAACAGGAATAAGTGTGCAGACGAACTTTGACGACACCCGCCAGCCTGGCCGCTTCCTCCTCACGGGGTCGTAACAGCTCCTGCTCAGGACCCCCGTGGCTCAGTCACTGGCCGGACGCAGCTGACGTTGTGGCGAATACCGCCCAAATGGCGCTTGTAAAGCTTCCCGAGAGGCGCGCGGGAAGGTGTGAGTTTCAAGGACTCTGACCCCATGAAACGCCCATCGTTGTCGCCACATCAACCATGCATGCTGCCGCTCAGCGCTCCGCAGTGACCACGCTCATGATCCACGCCTGGTAGTGACTCAGCCGCACGTTGCAGGACACCTGCCCGTACCGACCCGGCGTCCTCACGGTGCTCTGCGCATCGACCCAGGACGTCAACCCGGCCAGCACCCACGGGTCTCCGGCCTGCATGAGCATCGGACCGCCGCTGTCGCCGCTACCGGCCGCGCCTTCGAGTGGCAGTGCCTTGGCCGGCTCGTCGAACACGTAGCAAATCCAACGCCCATAGGCGCTGGTGATCGTGTTGTACGCGCGGCGCATCGTGGTGCGGTGTGAGGCTGAACTCATAGCCCGTCACGCCGTTCCCGATTGCTCCCTTGCCGATGATCTGGACCACTCCCCGCGCTGGTACGCTTTCGCGCCGATGAGGTCGAGGACTTTGGGTTGGCACCATGGGGACGTCACGAAGTAGAGTTCTGGTACTCCGCGTGGCAGCCGGTCAGCGCCGGCGTGCTCTTGCCACGACAGCGCGATGTGCGACGGGTTGGGCGCCCCTGCAAGCGCATGACGGTGCTGGGCATGCAGGTCAACGCGCCCGCGCCGAGCGATTCCTTCGCCATCAGCGACAGTCTCATGGCCGCGTACCTCGTCACGGAGCGACGGCCCATGTGGCAGTACGCTGTCGAGAAGACCGGACGCGTGGTTCGCGATCGCTTCGCGGTGACGCCACCGATGACTGGCAGTCCCGGCGCCGTGCGCCTTGGCGGTATGTGGGTCGTGCTCGAGACGGCACAACACGAGGGGGCGATGACGCTGATTGCCGAATGGCTCGGGCGTGTCACGCCTGGTGTTCCAATCGGCGCGGGTATCGCCACGATGCCGTCGGTGGCGAACGGTGGGGCGCGATGGTTCGCTGACGCACGACGACCGCTGTTCATTGCTCCTGGCGCCGCGCCGTTCGTACAGCGCATCACGGGGCGGTCGAACAGCGGCACCGTAATCTCCACTGCGCGTTGGGTGCGCATTGGCTCCGACTCGCTCTGGGTTGAGCCATTCGACGCGCCAGATATCTCGGGGGCGTTGGCGATCTACTCGCCGACGCTGCAATGGCTCTATCTCCCGATGGCCGGTGCACACGCCGTTCGCGACGAACAGGCAGCGCTCACCGCGCGACTGGCGGCGCGCGGGCTGCCAGTGGAGTGGATCGGGTCGGTGCGTGCGCTGGTCACGGCGGTGCCTCCCGCGAAGTAGGCACCACGTGGGAAAGCCCGCCACGACTCCTACTGAATGGCGTCACTGGGACTGAGCGGCGCACCACTCGTCCCCGTCGATCGAGCGGAGTGCACCACTACTTACGCAGCTCTGGAATCGACGCCGCCAGACGTTGTAGCGCGCGGAAATGCTCGGCGACGGCGCGCGTCCCCACCTTGGTGAGAGAAAGCCACGTCCGCTGGCGTGAGGCGAGCGTGGCCTTGCGGACGGTGAGATAGCCGGCGTCTTCGAGTTGCTTGACGTGCTTCGACAGCACCGAGTCGCTGACCCCCGTTTCGCCTCGAACCAGCGAGAATTCCGCCTCGCTCACCGCCGACAGTATCGCGCAGATCTGGAGACGCACGGGGGCGTGAATGACGGGATCGAGCTGCAAGCCACTCACGACATCTCCTCCCGGAGCTCTGCCCGCCAGGCGCGATCCCATGCGACACTTCCACGGGCCGCGATGATCGCCATGACCACCCCGCAGAAGATCGCCACACGGCCGTCAGGATACGCATCACGAAAGAGCATCGCCAGTGCGCAGAACACCGCGGTCGCGAAGCCAATGCCGATCGCGATGCGTCGGGTCTTGCCAGGCCGCGTGCCGCTGACCTGTTCGGACTCAGCTCCATGCAGTGAGGACGCGCCATCGCGACGCCCGGGGAGCCATGCACATTGCATGAGGTCCTCAGGGGCGCGGCCGAGTTCCCTCGAGAGCCCCTGGGCACGTGCCACGACCACGGTTTACCCAACCACCAGCGGCAACATGCTCACATGGCCGCCCACCACCCGCCACACGCCGTCGGGCTCACGCGCCCAAACGCGCGTGTATCGGAAGGTTCCACTCACGGGGGCACCGCCTACGTCCACGGTGAGGCCGGCGCGCAACGCAATCACGGCCACGTCATCCCCGACGCGTCGCACCTGCAGCTCCTCCGGCTCGTGTCGGCGGAACCGTACGACGCCTGCGGCATGCGCGCTGAGATCCTGCTGCTTGGTACCTAGCTGCCCGTCGGGACCCGTGAACAACAGCGCATCGGCAATGAGGGCGTCGAGTGTGGGCACATCGGCGTCGAGCTGCGCACGGCGCAAGCGCGCTTCGAGCATGACCATCTCGGGGTCGGCGGGCCCCGAAAGGACCGAGGTCATCAGGTCGAGTTCAAGCTCATTCATGGGTGATCATGAAGGTGATTGGTGGCGTGCGGTGCGTCGCGTTGCTGACTGACCAGGGCCCATCGAGGGGCCGCACATTGCGGAGGATCATCGCCGCGCAGATTGAAATACCCTGCAGAAAGTGTATGCCCCACGCTCACCCGATGCCCTGTGTTTCCAGCACCGACCGTGCGAGTAGCCACCCCAATGCGCCGGCCATGAGTGCGCCCACCAGACCGCTGGGCAAACCGCGCATATGTGGGAGACCGAACAGCATCGGGGACAGCAACGTGACGAGCGATGGATTCATCGTGCCGGCGAGCGGCACCAGCAGGCCCACGCGATGTCCAGTCCATCTGCCGCTCCAGTGGGATGGCACCGTCGGCGCCATCCCACTGGAGCGCTGCGTCTTGCGCGTCTCCGGCCCGGTCAGCGCACGACGATTTGCTTTTCGACGGTAACCGGGGACTCGCTCGACGTCCACTGCTCAACCCGGCGGCCCCGCACACGAAGGGTCGCAAGTCCGGGGGTGGCGATCGTGACCGTGACCGTCCGGCTGATATTCAAGAGCACCTCGATGCACGCGCGATCCGTCGTGTACACGTCGGACGGTTCAAGCAGCACGGTGCGATCGCTCGGCGAGATCGCCGTCGGGCCCGCCACCCAGCAGCCGCTCAGGACGATGCTTCCGATCTGCACCGTGAACGGCTCGCCGGCGCGCACCGTATCGGGCGCCACCAGCGCAGCGGACGGCAGCAGGACCCCCGTGGTTGGTGCCGGAGCCCATTGCAGCGCCGGATTCGCACGTGACACTGACGCGTCGTCTGCAGGCAGCGCTGATTCCAACCCGGTCAGCATTTGCAGCACGGACGTCTCCGTACGCACCGGCGCCAGATCCGGCTCGGTTGTCCCCCCGCACGCACTCACCAGAAAAAGCACGGTACCACTCAAAAGGTGAGCGGCTCGACGACATCGCAGCATATGACTTCCTCGGAAGAGATGGACGCAGGCGTTGAATCGACGCGATGCTGCCTACACTACCTTCGTCACGAAGGCTCGTGTCACCGATCGTACACGAACGGCGGCTCACGCGAAACAAACGGACCGCAGGCGACTCCCTACTCGTGCCGGATCGCTTCGATCGGATTGAGGCGGGCCGCGCGAACCGCGGGATACATGCCGAAGACGAGCCCCACGAGCACCGCGCTCAGTACGGCCACGGCCACCGTACTCATCGACACACTTGCAGCGATCTGCATACCGGGTAATTGCGCGCGCATGAGCGCGGTGATCGAGAAGGCCGCGCCCAGCCCAAGGACGACGCCCACCGCGCTGCCGAATCCCGAGATGACGATAGACTCGGCGAGAAACTGCGAGCGAACGTCACGCGAGCGCGCCCCAACCGCTTTGCGTATCCCGATCTCCCGCGTACGCTCGGTGACCGCGGCGAGCAGCACGTTCATGATGCCGATTCCGCCTACGAGCAGCGAGATACCGGTGATCGCGCCCATAAACAGCTTGAAGAGCAGGATCCCCTGTTGCGCCTGCTGCAGCCGGCCCTCGTTGCTCTTGAAGCTCACTGTGCCCGCGCCGAATCGAGTCGTGGCCCAGCGCGTGATCGCGATCCGTACGCTGTCTGCCTGCTCCACGGTGCGGAGCTTGCCGAGCAACGACACCACCCGCGGACGCGCCGTGGGGGGCATGGCAGCCGTCGCTGCGGGAAGCGGCACCCACGCCATGTCGTTGGCGCTGGTGTCGGCGCTCACGCCGATGATCGTGAAGACGGTGGACTGAAGCCGCAGCGTGCGCCCCAAAAGTTCGGCCACGCCGCTCAGGGATTCGGCAACGATAAGTCGACGGGCCAGCCCGCCCGACAGGACAACTAATCGCCCCGTCGTGTCGTTCACATCGCGTGCGGTGAACGCGCGTCCAGCGGCGAGCGTCACGCCGCCGATCGCACTCCACCCCTCGGTGACGCCGACGATCATGGCCATGCGCCGCACTCGCCCTGCCGAATCAGTGACCTCACCACGCGCCGTCAGCTGCGCGCTGAGCCCCTCGACCCCTGGCATGCGCGCCGCCTCCCGGACATCGGCGGCGACAAACACGGGGTAGCGGTCGAGCGGAAAGCTCTGGCCGTCCACTTCCTCCGCAGTGACCGGGTCTACGGTGAAGTACATAACGGATGTCGTCTGGTCGAGCTGTGCGCGCATGGTGTCTTCAAGGCCATCACCGACCGAGAGCACGGCCACGAGCGAGCCCACGCCGATGATCATCCCGAGCGTAGAGAGCACGGTACGCAGGGGGTTGGCGCGTAATGCGTCCGCGCCGACCCGCAAGTTCTGAAAGAAATTGAGAGAGGACATGCGTGCCTTACGGGCGAGCGCGGGCAATGGTGTCGGGGCGTTCCCGGCGCTTGACATCAACCGCGCGTGAGTCGGAAGGAAGCGGGCGCTGGCTGAACCGTTCAGTCACCTCCACCCCCGCCGGCGGCCGGATCGCGCGTGACGGCGCGGGCCTGAGCGCCGCGAGTTTCGAAGCGCTCTCATACGGAGCACTGAACGATTCGCGTCACCTGATTCGGGACCTGCCCCGGGGTCAGTGCACGCGGCCATCCTCGCGCGATGATGACTGGAACGCGCCGGATTGACACTTGCTTCACATCGCCTTGCGAACTTCCGCTCACTCACTCATTCTGGAGGCTTCGCATGTCCGTCCGTTTCATCGTCATGTGCACCGCGCTCTCGCTCCTCGCGCTGTCGCGCCCAGCGCACGCGCAACCCGTACGCGCCGCCGCCGTAGTGCTGGTGGTCAGCAGCGCCGGTCGCGACAGCGGTCGCACCCGTCCAGGCTTTGAAATGGACGAGCTCACGCAGGCGTATCACATTTTCGCGACCAACGGGTTCGCCGTGACCATTGCCAGCCCCGCCGGCGGTGCCGTGCAAGCGGACAAGTATGATGCAGGCTTGGCATACAATGCCGCCTTTCTCGCTGATACGACCGCCATACGCAAGCTCACGAATACCACCCGTACCGCTGCCGTCCGCGCAGGTGATTTCGACGCAATTTTCGTGGTGGGCGGCAAAGGCGCGATGTTCGACCTCTCCCTCGACGCGGCGCTGGCCCGCCTGGCCGGCGAGATCTATGATCGCGGTGGCGTCGTGAGCGCCGTCTGTCACGGGCCGGCAGGACTGGTGCGTGCGCGCACCAAGACCGGAACGGCATTGCTGGCGGGGCGCATGGTCACGGGCTTCTCGAACGAAGAAGAGCAGGTCTTCGGCAAGAAGTGGGTGTCGCAGTTCCCGTTCATGCTGGAAACTGAGATCCGCTCGCTCGGCGCCGAATGGCAGGAGGCTGCGCTCATGCTTCCGCACGTGGCCATCGACGGCCGGATTGTCACCGGCCAGAATCCCTATGCCACGGCAGCCACCGCCGAGGCGGTGGTACGCACGCTGGGTCGACCGCTCGCCGCGCGCACGCCGTGGGCCGATGAACGTACCGTCAATTTTGCATACGCCGCGTTACGCCGCGACCCGCATACGCCGCGTCGTGAACTCGCCACGATTCACGCGGAGCTCAAGATCGACTTGATCGGACTCATCGGCTACTACCAGCTGCAGACGGCAACGGATACGAGCGCCGTACGGTCGGCGCTCACCCTCATGGAACTGGCCGCGCCGTACATGCCGCAGCCACAGATGACACTCGGCATGGCTGATGCCTACCGTCGACTGGGACGGATGGACGATGCCCGTGCGCTCGCGAAGGACGTGGTGCGGTTGCACCCGACCATGCGGGAAGCACGTGAACTGCTCACGACGCTCGAACGAGCCACGCCACCGCAATGAATACCCGTGCCATGCATGTGCTGGTGATCGAGGACAATGCGGCCTTGCGCGAAAGCGTGGGGCTGCTGCTTCGGGCACATGGCCATCGCGTGGACCTCGCGGCCGAAGGACGGGCGGGACTGCAGATGGCACTCGCCGAGCCACCGGACGTGCTGGTCCTCGACGTCATGCTCCCCGGTTTAGGTGGTTTGCGTCTCTGCGCGCGCCTGCGCGCGGAGTGCGACCGTCACGTACCAGTGCTCATGCTCACGGCGCGCGATACACTGGCCGATAAACTCGAGGGCTTTCGCGTCGGTGCCGATGACTATCTCACCAAGCCGTTTGCCAACGAGGAACTGCTCGCGCGATGTGTGGCGCTGTCCTCGCGACATAGTGCCGGCCTGGATCATGTGCTGCGAATAGGATCGCTGATGATCGATCGTCGATCGGGCATCGTACGGCGTAACGGACAGATTCTCGCGCTGCGGCAGTTGTCGCACCGCATTCTGCTGATGCTCGCGGAAGCATGGCCGCGTGCCGTGACGCGCAGTGAGCTCACACGACGTCTCTGGGGCGAGGATTCCCCGGTGTCGGATCCGCTGCGTACGCATCTATACCTTCTACGTCAGGCGCTCGATAGGCCGTTCGACACACCCATGCTGGTGACCATTCACGACATGGGGTATCGGCTGCAGGCGGATACGTGAACCTCGGTATCTCTCGAGCACAATGGTGAGAGCCGGGTCGGACGAGCGGCGGGCCTCCACGCTGCGCACGCGGATCGTGCGTGCGTTCGCGGCGTTTGCCGTGGTTGTTGCCATTTTCTTCGGCGTGTCGACGGCGGTGTTCCTGTACACCGTCGAGGATGAGTTCTTCAACGCGATGCTCGGCGAAGAAGCCGCGCTCCTTGAATCGCAGAGGGCTTCCGGCGCCGACTGGGGTGTGCCGAGAACCTCGTGGATGTCGGTCCACACATCAACGGAGAGCCTGCCAGCGGATCTCCGGTCGCAGCTCCGCGCGGAACCCACTCGAACGGAGTTCGTTGGCGAGAACGGGCGCCACTATCATGTGCGGCCGCTGCGAGGCCGTGCCGGAGCAACGGCGGCTCGTGAGGGCGCGCGTGCGCTGATCGCACCCGCATGGCTCGTGGCCGAAGTGAGCAGGCGCTTGATCGTACGCCCCATGCGCAGCGCGCTGATCGAGAAGTGGCTGATCGTCGAGTGCTTCATCCTCGTGCTGGCGGTGTTGATCGCGTTGCGCATGGCACGACGTGTGGCACAGCCGTTGGCATCGCTGGCGGAAGGCGTTCAGGATTTCGATCCGTCCCTCCCGACAGGAACCGCCGTGATGGTAAATGCCGATGCCGAAGTTCTGGTGGTTGCGAAAGCACTCGACGAGATGCGGGCGCGAGTACAGGCGCTGGTCGCACGCGAGCGGACGTTCACCCGCGATGTGAGTCATGAACTGCGCACACCGCTCGCGGTCATTCGTTCGACGGCCGCACAAGCACTACGCGATGACGGCATGCGGAGCGACTCGCGCCGGTTGCTCACGATGGCGCTGAATGCTGCCGAACAGATGGAGCGCACGGTCACGAGCCTCCTGACGCTCGCGCGCGACGATCTGCTGGTCGGGCCCGCGATGCCAACGCGAATCCTCCCCACGCTCGAGCAGGTGGTGGTGGAGCAGTCCCTCGTGATCTCCGGGCGCGACATTTCGCTTGACTTACGTGTCCCCGCACAGGCCGCGCTCCACGTCTCCGAGACGGTGTTGCACATGCTGCTCTCCAACCTGCTGGGGAACGCCTTTGCGCATACGGCATCTGGCAACATACGCATGACGTTCGTCGACGGAATTTTGCGGATAAGCAATCCAGTGGACGATGACCACAACGAGCGAGTGGTGCCCAAGCTGGACACGCTTGCCGTGCCAGGGGTGCGCCGCGACCACAGCCCTGGCTACGGATTCGGTCTGGATATCGTGGCGCGACTCTGCGCACGGGCCGGCCTGGCGCTCCACTGGCAGCGGCGTGAAGGCGTGTTCGATGTGTGGGTTTACGAGCACACACATCGTTCGAGGAGCCGCGCGTGATAGGCGCACCGCTGACCGCGAGACGTAGCGCACGAGACTGCGCCAGTTGCACCTCTCCCGTCATGCGTACACGGTAGTGAACCAGATCCGCCTTACCGGCCACTGGGTGCTCCAGAGCACGTCGTTCAGCCACTCACGCAGCGGGTTCACGTCAAACAACTCGTCCTTGATACGCACGAACGTGCTACAGCGAATGGGCCCGGTTTCGATTTGGACCGCCCCCCTGACCTGCTCGGGATGGCGGTTGATGACCGAGGTGCCGTACATCCCGCACCAGGAATGGCCGACCAGGGTGACCTGCAGCCCGGGGGCAACGCGGTCCACGAGAGCGAGCACGTGCCTTCCGCGGCGAAGTCGACGCGCGTGTAATCCTCCACATGGGCCGCGCCGAGCTGCTGCCTCGTTGCCGCGTGGGCGCCCCTGCACACACCGTGTCCTCCGCGCCGGCCGCGACGGCGAGTTGCACCGTCGCGGAGCCAACGGTGCCCGACGCGCCGTTGATCAGGACGCGGTCTCCAGCTCACACGGCGCCGCGTCGGAAGAAATCGAGCGCCGTGGTGCCACCAAACGTGAGGGCTGCTGCGGTCTCGTACGAGTGGGTCGGCGGCTTGCCCACGATCACCGCATCGGCACGCACACAGCGGTACTGAGCGCGAGCGCCCCGTTTTGCACCAGAGAAAGCCACGACCGCGTCACCCACGGCAAAGTGGTGGACAGCGGCACCAATCTCCACGATGTCCCCAGTCAATTCCGTGCCAAGGATCGGTTGACGCGGGGCGGTGATACCGAACGCCTGGCGGTCCGTCTTGTCGGCACACCGCGGCCTGCATCTGTGATGTCACGGCGCCGGAGCAGCCTGACGAGCCTTCCGACGGAGGGCGGTGGTCAGGCCGATCCGAATGGCGTACAGGTCAGCCCTTGAGCGCTTGATGTCGAAACCGAGTGACCCATCAGGTTGATCCGTCAAGCCGCCCTTGATGAGATAGTTCCGTTCACCGTGGCTTTCATACCCGACGCCGATGTCAATGCTGGTGCTGCGGTGCACGGGCAACTGCAGGCCAACACCGCCACGCAACACCAGGCCGCCATCGCCAAAATTTTCGTCGGCGGCGACGAAATCCGGAACAAGGCCGCCGCCGAGTCCACTGACGGTCGCGAAGCGGCTCACGCCGAGGAGGCCGTAGCCATAAAGCCGGACCCGTCCGACCGGTACGGCGAACTGTGGCCCGAGTGCCAACGAGAAGATCCCGTTGGCCGTGGTCAGGTCCACGGCCACGCGACAGTGCGGCGCCGTTCCCAGACAATTTCGCTGGCTCTCGTGGCCGTAGTTCAGCCACCCCCCTTCCAACCGCAGCGACACGAGGCCGTATCGGTCGAGCCGCAGTAAGGCATGGGCCTGCCCCCCGGCCGCGTTCTTCACGTTCCGCTTGAACGCGCCGACCGGTTGGCCGGCATCGGCGGTGAGACCAACGTGCCACCGAGGAAGGCGCACGGCGTTGGTGTCCGTGGAAGGCGATTGCTGCTGCCCGAAGGCGAGGGTCGCGAACGAAAGCAGCCCGACAAGGGCGGCAAGGGAACAACGCATGGGGAGAGGGTGCGGAAAGTGTTTACAGACTTACAGTGTATGCTTGAAAGTACGCTGTAAGGTTTTTGCCCGTCAAGCGCGGCCGTGTGCTTGCCATACATTGTTGGGACCTGTAGTGTCCCTTGCATGCCCTCCCCTCGACGCGCGCCACTGAGTCGCGACCGCATTTTGCGCGCTGCCATCGCGCTCGCAGACCGGCACGGTCTCGAGGCGCTCTCCATGCGCAAACTCGCCACGAAGCTCAAGGTCGAAGCGATGTCGCTGTACAATCACGTCGCGAACAAGGACGAACTGCTCGATGGCATGGTCGATGCCGTGATTGGGGAAATCGCGCGGCCGATCCGTGGCGGCGACTGGAAAGCCGCCATGCGTGCGCGTGCCACCTCGGCGCTGGCGGTGATGACGGCCCATCCGTGGGCGCCAATGCTCGTCATGTCACGCATCAGCGTCGGTCCCAACATGCTCGGCTACATCGACGCCACGCTCGCCACGCTGCGCGAGGCGGGATTGTCCTGGTTCGAGACGGATCGCGCGTGGAATGCCATGGACAACTACATCTATGGGTTCGCGATGCAACAGCAGAACTTTCCCGTGAACCCTGACGAATACGCATCGGCGGCGGCGGCCTACTTGCCCATGTTGCCCGCCGATGTGTACCCCTACATGCACGAACTTTCGGCGCTTGTAGCAGATGGTTCGCACGACGGGACACTCGATTTTGCGTTTGGGCTGGAACTGATTCTCGATGGATTGGAGCGGCTGCGGCATACACGCGCATAGGCGCGTGCCAAGGCCACCATTCTGAGAGCAGGTAATCCGCGCCGGCATGGCCAGCGCCGCGACATGGACCAGCTTCGTCTGGCGCGCCTGCCCGTCCGCGCCCTACGCCGCGGAGTGTACGCGATCGTGACCCCATGCAGTTTGTACCCCCTTCGCCTGCAACGGCGTGACGGAATGGTACTCGGCGAGGTATCCGTGGCAGGGCGTCAGTGGATCCGCGAGCCGATGTAGCGCTCAAGCCGTCGGCGCCCATTGAGACCCCTTCTGGTGCCGGGCTCGAAATCGACCGCTGCGGCCGCTCGCTGAAACTTATAGTGTAAGCCTGCGTAACTTACAGTGTAACGGTAAGCGTTCGCGCGCCCCACCATCCTCTTTGACGCACACTCCATGCGATTCCGCTTGTTTCTGTTTCTGGTAACCGCGCTGGTCCCCGTCGCCGGAGCCCAGGCTCAGGCCCAGACGTGCGACGCAACCTTCAGTAAAAAGGGCAACCCGGTCACCGGGCTCAAGTTCACGGCGATGAACAGCGTGGCCGAGTTGTCCACTCGCGACGCCATCAACCAGCTGCGCGGCATCGTGGTCGCACGGGGCTACGATGTACTCGCCTTGGAACCGGAGGCGGGCGACATGCTGCTCGAAATGCCGCAGGCCGCCAACCAACGCTCATTTCCTATCGTGGCCAAGGCAACCTCCGCGGGCACGGTCACCACCGTGCAGTTGCGCGCCAATCTGCGCGCCGGGGTGTCTACCAACAGCGACGCCGTGAAGGC
The DNA here is from genome assembly GCF_031426495.1 of Gemmatimonas sp. Taxonomy (NCBI): domain Bacteria; kingdom Pseudomonadati; phylum Gemmatimonadota; class Gemmatimonadia; order Gemmatimonadales; family Gemmatimonadaceae; genus Gemmatimonas; species Gemmatimonas sp. The sequence continues at coordinate 36,190 of NZ_JANPLK010000049.1, forward strand.
CGAACTGTGCGGTATGCTCACGGCGCTCACCGGCGGTGCGGCCGGCGAAACCGCCGCTCAGCAGGGCCAGCGTGCAACGGCGAGTGCCGCGCCCACCGTCATGAACGCCCAGATGCTCGCCGACCGCCTGTCCAAGGAGCGCGACGGGAACGTGAACGAAATTCCTCTGCGCTACAAGGATCGCGCCTTCTTACTCGAGGGCATGGTGTCATCGGTCATCCGGGATGGCGACAGCTACAGCGTCATCTTCGACATTCTGCCGTGGGAAAAGAAGGCCGTGCACCTGCCGGGTGAGTCGCAGTTCAAAACCGACATTGTCTGCAGGCTCGCGCCCGGCCAGTCCGTATACGCGCTCACGCTCAAGCCGAGAACCAAGGTCACACTCACCGGAACGTACCAGGAATACCGTGAGCTGCCGCTGCCTTCGACGATGTGGTTGTCCAATTGCACGCCGTCCAAGTGATGCGCCGGCCTGACCGCCGCGCCCGATGCATTCATCCACTCATTCCACTCATTTCGTGAACCGCTCGCTGTTCGTCCTCACACTTCTCATTGCTGTGCCGCCATTATCAGCGCAGGCGCCGCCGGTTACTGCGGGCGCGCCGGTGTCTGCATCGAAGCCGCCACGTGGTACCCTGGCGTCGCCAACCGGCCAAGTGGACATCGTCCCGCAGGACACGCTGCCGGCCACCCGCCGCGAGCGCGTGGCCGGGTATGTGCGCAGCCTCGCCTCGGGCGAGGTGCTGCGCGGCGCGCTCGTTCGCGTCGATGCCGACGCGCAGGTACGCCAGACTAATGAAGAGGGGTTCTATGCCCTCGTCCTGCCGGTGGGGCCCCATCGGTTGCGTGTGCGCGCGATCGGGTACGCGCCACTCGACACGACCATCGTGGTCTCCGAACGGCTGGATCTCACGCTCCGGTTGCGACCATCGGAGACGACGCTGCAGGCTGTGCAGGTGCAGGCGAAGCGTGAGGAACGGGCCGACCTGGACCCCGCCGCCCCGCAAATGAGCGTCGTGCGCCTAAGCATGGCCGCGGCCAAGGCGGTGCCACCGGTGCTTGGCGAGGTGGACCCGTTGCGCACCCTCACGCTCCTGCCGGGCGTCTCGACAACGTCCGATGCGTCTACCGCCTTCTCCGTGCGCGGCGGCGGCGTGGACCAGAATCTCATCCTGCTGGATGAGTCCACGATCTACAATCCATCACACATCTTCGGCTTCCTCTCCACGTTCAATGCCGACGCGATCGACAACGTGACACTGTACAAGGGCGGCATTCCGCCTCGCTTCGGCGGACGCCTGTCGTCGGTGGTGGACGTCCGGCAGCGCGATGGGAACCGGGAGGAGTTCGCGGGCACGGCGTCCATCGGCCTGCTCTCCAGCAAGCTGCTGCTGGAAGGGCCGATGCGGGGCAAGCGCGGGTCCTGGATCCTGGCCGCACGGCGCTCCTATGCGGATGCCTTCCTGCCGCTGGCGAGCGACACGAGCGTCCGCGACAGCCGCGCGTACTTCTACGACCTGAATGCCAAGGCGCAGGTCAATATCGGGACCACCGGCGCCCTGATCGCCTCCGGCTACATGGGCCGGGACCTGCTGGGGTTGAGCAACGCCGGTTTCGGCGCCACGTGGGGCAACCGGGCCACCGCGCTGCGCTGGAACCAGGCCTTCGGTGGTCGACTCTTCTCGAAGGTCTCCGGGACGTGGAGCGACTATGACTACAAGCTGGGCTTCCGCGCGGAGCCGAACGATTCGGCGACCTGGGTTGCGGGCATCGTAAGCGCGGACCTGCGGATCGATGAGACCTGGCAGATGACGGCCAACCAGCGGCTCAGCGTCGGCGGTGAGATCACGCGCAACATCTTCCGGCCCGGTCGATTGAGCCCGGTCGGTGACACGGCGGGCTCCAGTTTGCGCACGCGCGAGGTGGAAAAACGCCTTGGCGTCTCCCGCGCCGCCTTCGTGAACTGCGAGATGGACGTGGGCACGCGGCTGGGGCTGCAGGCTGGCCTGCGCTACGCGGACTTTGCCCGCGTGGGCGAGGGGACGCGGTACCGGTACGCGAATGCTGCGCCGTTGGTTTGGAACCCGGCGCTGGGTCGGTACGAGCCTGGGGTGCTGGTGGATAGCAGCCGGGTGCCGCGCGGCACGCGCATGGCGTTCTACGATGGCCTCGAACCGCGCGCGACGGTGCGCTTCTCTCTGACGCCGCAGCACAGCTTGAAGGCCAGCTACGCGCGAACGCAGCAGTTCCTGCAGCTCGTGTCGAATACGAACTCGCCGACGCCGCTGGATGTGTGGGAGCCGGCCGGTCCGTTCATCCGTCCGCAGGTGGCCGATCAGTATGCGTTCGGCTGGACGGGACAGTATCGGGGTGTGGAGCTCACGGCCGAGACGTACTGGAAGCAGGCGCGGAACGTGGTGGACTACATCGATGGGGTGGATGTGTTTCTGAATCCGCGCCTGGAGACGATGCTGGTGCAGGGGGAGGGACGTGCGTACGGACTGGAGCTGTTTGCGCGACGCGCCGAGGGGCGCTTCACCGGCTGGGCGAGCTACACGCTGGCGCGAGCCGAGCAACGCTTTCAGGCGCCGGGGACGACCAATGGCGGGATCAGCGGCGGGCGCTGGTATGCGTCGCCGTTCGACAAGACGCACAACCTGTCGCTGGTGGGGAGCTGGTTGTGGAAGCCGAAGTGGCGCGTCGGTTCAACCTTCCTGCTCGCGTCGGGCCTCCCGGCCACACTGCCGCGCGCGCGCTACTGGGTGGATGGTTTCCTGATGGCGGAGTATGGCGATCGCAATTCATCGCGCCTGCCACTCTATCACCGCCTGGACCTGAGCCTCACGCGGCAGTATCGGCGTGGCGAGCTGCAGTTCGGCCTGATCAACGCCTACAACCGCTTTAACGCGCAATCGCTGCGGGTGCAGCAGCGCAACGACAATTCGCTGGCCGCCGATGCGGTCCAGACCTCGATCTTCGGCATTATCCCGAGCCTGAGCTATGCGTTCCGATTCTGATATGCGCACGCGTCTGACGATAGTGGGAGCTGCGCTGCTCCTGACGATGGGCTGCGAGCGCGTGGTGGACATCACCGTGCCGACGATAGCCACGCGACTGGTGGTGAGCGGGCGGCTTGAACTGGTGCGCGGGGCGCCGTCAAACGGGGCACCGTCGGGGCGGCAGGTCATCACGCTGAGCACCAGCGCGCCGTACTTCGAAACCGCGGGTCCGCCTCCGGCGCGCGGTGCAGAGGTGCGCGTCACGGACAGTCGGGGCATGACGACAGTTTTCCGCGAGCAGGCGAGTGCGCCTGGAGTGTATGTCACCGACAGCCTCGTTCCGGTGCTCCACCGGCGGTACACGCTCCGTGTCCGGTGGAACGACGAGAACTACGAGGGCAGTGACTCGCTGCTGCCGGTCGCCCCGATCGATTCGTTCTACTTCGTGGAGCGGACGGGGCTCTTCGCGCCGCCGGATGTCGCGCGCGAGCCGGGTCCGCGGGCGACGATCGACTTCCGAGACCCGTCCGGCGTGGAGAACTACTACGTCTGGGACCAGTTCGTGGACGGCAAGCGCTTGGTGGAGGCCGATACCGCGTTCCGTTTCCGGCCGATGGAGCGCGACGCCTTCTTCAACGGCGCGCTCGTTCGCGGCTACCAGCCGTACTCGGGCGTCGTGCTGCGCCCGGGCCAGACGGTGCGCCTGCGACACATGTCGCTCAGCGAACAGGGGTATCGCTTCTACCTCGCGCTCAACAACGTGACCCTCGGGGACGGCTCGCCGTTCTCGACGCCGCCGGCTAGCGTGCGCGGCAACGTGGCCAACCTCACGCGGCCGGGGGAGCCGGCGTTGGGGTACTTCCTGGCGGCGGAAGTCGATGAGCGCACCGCGAGGGTGCCGTAGTGGACGCCGACCCCGTTACGCTGCGTTCCGAAACCGTGTTGTGCAGGGCGGCGTACGCCGTTTCATGACCACACGACGCAAACGCCTGAGCGCTGCCGCACTGATCTTCGTCGCAAGCGTGCTCGTCTTTGGCGTCGTCCTCAGCCGGGATGCAGCATGCCCGTCGATGGATGCGACGGCGATCGAGTCAGCACCGGCTGGCGTGTCGACCATGCAGGCCGCCCGCTATCACTGCTACGGGGATACGGACGTCATTCACTGGGAAACGGTCGCTCGCCCTGAGCTTTCCGACAGCAGCGTACTGGTGCGCGTTCACGCGGTTGCGACCAACCCGCTCGATTGGCACTACATGCGCGGCAAGCCGTACATCATGCGACTGTCGAGCGGCATCGGCCGACCGTCAGACGTACGACTGGGGCAGGATTTTGCCGGTGTTGTTGAAGCCGTCGGCGCGAACGTGACACGCTTTGCGTCGGGCGACTCCGTGTTCGGCGCAAGCCCGGGCGCATTTGGAGAGTACATCGCCGTCCGCGAAAACGCGGACATTGCACGCGTACCAGATTCGATGAGTCTGGCCGAAGCGGCGGCGATGCCCGTTGCCGCCACCACCGCACTTCAGGCCGTGCGTGATGCCGGACAGGTGACAACAGGTCAGCGTGTGCTGGTCAACGGTGCATCGGGCGGCGTTGGCACCTATGCTGTGCAAATCGCGAAGTCCCTTGGCGCACATGTCACCGGCGTATCGAGCGCGCGCAATGTGGAGCTGGTGCGATCCCTCGGCGCCGACGCCACCATCGACTACACGAGCGAAGATTTCACGACCGGGACTGCACGTTACGACGTCATCATCGACAACGTCGGCAATCATGCCCCGTCTGTACTGCGCCGGGTGCTGGCGCCCGCTGGCCGCGTCGTCGTGGTGGGCGGCCCGGAGCGCGATCGCTGGTTTGGTCCGATCCGAAATCTGGTCGGCGCACTCGTGTACGGCTGGTTTGTCGAGCCAACGTTCACGGGATTGTTCTCCGAGACGTCGCAGGTGGATCTCGAGTATTTAGCGGCGTTGGTCAGGCTGGGGAGGCTTCACTCCGTGATAGACCGGCAGTTTGAAGCGCCCGAACTACGGGAGGCCATTGCCTATCAGGAAAGCGGCCGCTCGCGCGGGAAGAACATCGTGATCATCCCTTGACGGTCCCTCAACGTTGCCGGCATCCGTGACGTCCTGCCGTGACGTGGCCAGTGACGGGGGGAGCAGTCACCGGGTATGGCCTCACGAACCATCAACCGAGGCGTTCGTGCATAGGGTCAAGCGTATTGCCAGTCAACTCCGTGGTCATGTCCGCATACCCCTGCCGAAGCCGCTGCTCATCGCGTCGCTGTGCGCGTTGGAATTTGCCGCTGGCGGTTACGCCGACGACACCCACACACCCTTCGAGGGCACGAACGTCACGCGAGTGACGCTCTGAGCCGCGTACTGACGCACATGTCGTCGCTCTCCGACTCCGCTACGCTGCGCCGCACGCTGCAACACGCGCGGCAGGGCGACCGTGCGAGCTTCACGCAGCTCGTGGAGCACTACTATCCGCGCGCGATGCGGTTCGCCTTGCAGATGTTGCGCAGCCGTGAAGATGCGGAAGAGGCGGTGCAGGACACCTTCCTGCGGGTGAACGACAATCTCGCCAGGTTCCGCGACGATGCGCCGTTCGATCCGTGGTTCTTCCGCATTCTCGGCAATCGCTGCCGCACGATGCTGGCGCGTCGAAAAAGACACCACGAGGTGGTCGAATACGGTGACCCGCCGGATGCTGCCGCCAACTCGAGCACGGCGGACCTTCGCCACGACGGCTTTGCGCGCGATGTGCAGCGCGCACTCGCCGAGCTTCCTGCCGAACAGCGCGAAGCATTTCTGTTGCGCCACGTGAACGAGATGGAGTACGACGAGATGACGATCGTGACCGGCGCCAAGGGCTCCACGTTACGCATGCGCGTGAAGCGCGCCATCGATGCACTGCGCGGCAAGCTGCAGGCGCTGCAGAACGCAGGAGCGTTCCATGAATGACCGACGCTCGCACCACGAGCAGGATGAACGGCACGACCCGCGTGAAGCGTTGCCGCTCGACGACGAACTGATGCTCGCGCAGGTGAAGGCGGTACTCACACCGATGCCCCAGGTCGATCGTCGGCACATCGCGCAGATTTTGGCCGCCACGAGAAATCGCCAGCGCACGAGCGTGCAGCGGGTCGTCGCGCGACTCGGCGATGCGCTCGACTGGTGGCGCTTCCACACGCCTCCACTCGCACGCGGCGCGACGCTGGCCACTGCTGCACTTGCCGTCGGCTTCGTGGCGCGCGGGTACGTCATGCGCTCCGAGCCCGGGCTCCCCGGGACCGGGCTCCCCGCGTCCATTTCGACGCGCGTAGCCGTTCGCGAACGTCTCAGCGCCCCGGACACCCTTCAGGCGGTGAACGGTATGGCCGATCAGCGGGAGCAGCGCGTGACCACGCAATTCGTCCTCGATGCGCGCGACGTGCCCACGGCGCATCGCGTCTCCATTGTCGGTGACTTCAACGACTGGAACGGCAGCGCCACACCGCTCGCGCTCGATCATGGCGCCTGGACCATCACGGTGCCGCTGCCACCGGGACGCCACGTGTATGCGTTCGTCGTGAACGGCGACCGCTGGATTCGCGATCCGCGGGCAGCAGAAGCCATCGACAACGATTTCGGTCGGCCGGGCTCCGTCATCATCGTGCAGGCGCCGTGACATGATCACCCCGTCCACATTCCGCGCACGTGCTGCCCGTGTGGCGCTGGTCGCACTGTTGTTCGGCGCCGCTCCATTACGCGCGCAGGACGCGTCGCCGTTCGATGCCATCGCCGACGATGCCACGAAGGCTGCGCTGCGTTCGATCATCGCGGACGCCGCCGCGCGGGGGCTTCCCACGGGCGCCCTCGTCACGAAAGTGCGCGAGGGCATCGCGAAACACGCGGCCCCTGAGCGTATCCGCAGTGCCACGGCGTTGCTCGCGGACCGACTCGCCGTGGCGAATACCGCTATTGCTCCCACCCGCAGCAGCGACGAACTCACCGCTGCGGCCGACGCGCTGCAGGTCGGTATCCCGGCGTCCACCTTGCGCGACATGCGTCAGCTCTGGCCTCAACGTCCGCTCACCGTGCCGCTTGGTGTTCTCTCCGAGCTCGTGGCGAGTGGCGTGTCCAAGCCCATCGCTACGCGTCGCGTGCGTGACCTCCTCATGAAGGGGGCCAACACCACACAGTTCGCCTTACTTGGCACGTCCGTGCAGAGCGATATCGCGGCGGGACTCGCTCCTGATGCATCCATGGAGCTCCGCTCCAAGGGCGTGCTGTCGCTCATCGAACAGCGGTCCACGGGCGCCGGGGTGACCTCGGAGGGTTCGCCAACCCGCCCACCTGGTAAGCGCTGACGCGCACAAATTCATGCAACAAAAGGGGTCGCGCCGAATCATGACCAGTCACTAGCGTACAGGGGTGATCTGTCGTCAGCTATTCAGCCTCCTGATCTTCTGCAGCGCGTCTCCCGCGCTGGCGCAGTCTTCGAGTGGGCGCACCACCGCGTGGCTCGACGTGGGTGGCGCGCGCGTTCGACAGCCCACCAGCAATAGCCGTTCGGCAGGCGCGCTGGGTGGCGGCATGTGGCACGCCCGCGATCGCGTATCCGTCGCCGCTGAGGGCAGCGTCATCGCCGCACGAGACAGCATCAGTGCTGCGCAGTACATCGCGCGGGCATCACTGCTGCCAACGGCGTGGTCGCGCACCGACGTCGACGTCAGTGCCACCACGAATGGGATCGTGCTTCCGGGGCGCAACGGCAATCGCTCGGCGATGCTGCGCCAGTTCTGGCGTTTCGGTGCGCTGGAGTTTTCCGGGTCCGCCGGAGCGGGTCGTACGTCGCGTCTGCAGAATACCAGCAGCGGGCACGCCGTTGGCACTGGCGCCGAGTGGCGGTACGAGCGTGCCGGTGGCCAGTGGCGGTTGGGGACATCGCTGCAGCGCAGCTACAGCAACGACTATCAGTTCATGGAAGCGTCAGGCGTGACGCTTTCGCGCCTCGCGTCGCGCTATACGCTCGATGACGTGAACGCGCAGCTCTCCTGGCAGCGCGGCGCACTGTGGCTGAACGCGCAGCGCGGGTGGCGTCGCGGGGTGAGCGCCACCGTGGGACGTGCTGGCAGCTTCAATCTGTCCGCGGTGTACTCCATGAATACGACCACCACACTCATCGTGCAGACCGGTGAGCAGATGGCCGATGTGGTTCGTGGGGTACCGCAGGCTCGGTATACCGGTGTGACGATGCGCTGGAGTCCCAGACGCGCCCGCGCGCTTCCCTCTGCCCTACGCGCATCGGCGGACACCCGCACGTCGCCCGGAGTGAGCGTGGTGCTCGTCCCCGACATCAAGAGTGACGAAGTGCTGCTGCAGCGGACGGAGGGCATTGGCACCATTGTCGTCACCATTTCGGCGCCGGCGCATGCCGTCGTGCAACTGGCCACGAGCCATGACGACTGGCAACCCGTTCAACTCGCGCGTTGCGGTGACGTGTTCGTGCACCAGCTCACATTGCCCTCAGGGGCGCACAAGATCTCGGTTCGTGTGAATGGCGGTGACTGGCGTGCCCCACGCGGATTGGCGCAGGTGCGTGACGATTTTGGCGGCAAGATGGGCGTGGTCGTGATTCCCTGACGTCCGTCCGTTGACCCTCGTGAGCACGCTACTGATCGGTCTGTTGCATTGGCCTACACGATATCACCCGCGATGGCCGCTGTTGCACCGTTGGCTCGGGCGTGTGTACGCTGCGCAGCTACGCGCTCACCGACAGCCAAACGAGTGGCGTAGCACGACCGGTCAGGCCCGCCACTCGGCCGTGTCGCTTACCGGTCGGTGAGCGTAATGCCCTCGAGCGGCGTGCCGCCTCCCGTTTTCTCGACGGCAATGATCGAACGAATGCCACCCGCGGCAACCTGTACGCCACTTAGAGTCAACAGCGCAGTCTTGTTGCCCGCCGCGGTGAGGACGACGACGTAGGTACCGGCATCACGATCGATGTACGCCGATGCCGCCCGCGCTGCCAGATTGGACGCGGCCGGGGTTGCTGTGGCGAGATCGTTGGCATTGGCGAGCACGTACACGTCCACGGCGCCCGCACCAGCCGCCGCGTGAATGGCGCGGAGCTTCACTTTGCCTGCTGCCGGCGTCGCGTTGTCGTCGGTGAGCACCAAGGATTGTGGTGCCGCTTCGGTACCGAGTGCGATCACCGTGTAGTCCGCGCCGTTCGCAACCGTTGCATTCACAGACAGCAAATCGGTCGCGACGCCCGACTTGCGGAATTTGACGGCAGTCGCACCAACTGCCGTCGCCTTGTATCCATCCGACCCTTTGTATGCAACGTTGGTCTTGTACGAAGTGGTATTGAACAGCATGTCCATTGTCGCCACGTTGCTGATGGCGTGCATAGCGCGGACACGCCCCTGCGCGGTCGGACGCACCGGGTCGTCATCGTCGCACGCAGCGAGAGTGAACGTGGCCAAAGCGGCGAGAGCAATTCGGGAAGACCAACGCATACGGGAACTCCGTGTCGAAGAACCGCGATGAGCGACCCCATGTCGTCATCGAGGCGCCATACTCGCGATGGCGAAGGCGTGTCACAGATGGTGTTCGGTTGTCGCGAGCGCTCACGCGGGCTCGACACGTCAGCGCCCGCGCCGAAACCCACCTCGCGTCGCCACGTACGACACACTATGTCCACTGTTCTCACGCTGACGCGCGCGCATTACGAGGGCGCACTGGTGCAGCCGCCGCACGCGCACGACGCGCTGCAGATCTCGATGCTCCTCACGGGCCGCGTCGAGGAAACGGTAGGGGGCACCACCCATGACGCGGCACCGCTGCACGTTGCCGTGAAGGACGCCGGGCTCGAGCACGCCAACCGGTGGGCCGAGGGCGGCACCACGCTTCTGCGTCTCGAGGCGCCGGGGAAGAGTCTGGCGTCTCTCACCGGCCATCCCACCGCCCCCACGTGGCGCTGGCGCTTCGATCCCACGGCGATTCGCGCCTTCCTGCGCCTTGCGGCCAGCGTCAACGCTGAGGGCGTGATCGACGGGGATACCGACGGCAGTGACCTGCTCGCTGCGCTCGTGGCTGAGCCGCGCGACACGCCGAGCGGGACGCCGCCACGATGGCTGACCGACCTGATCGAGCGTCTGGTGGCCGAGTGGACGCCGAGGCTCGATACGGGCGTGATCGCGACGTGGGCCCACGTGCACCCAGTCTATCTGGCCCGCTGCGTCCGCCGATGGTACGGCGTATCCGTGGGAGATCTACTGCGCCGCGAACGGCTGCGGCACACGGTACAGCGTCTCGCCAATAGCCGCGAGCGCATCGCGATGGTGGCCCACGCCAGTGGCTTCGCCGACGAAGCGCATTGCACGCGTACGGTCCGTGACGCGCTGGGCTCACCGCCGGCGGCGCTGCGGCGCCAGCTGCGTGCGCCGGCACCCGCGCACTCGGCGATGCCGAAGTCGGTTGCGCCAATTCAAGTGAGCGGTCGCACCGCCTGTTAGCGTGGCGGATGCACTTACGCCTCTCCCTTTGCACGATCCCGGGCACGCTCTCGCTCCTGAGCGCCGTCGCTCTCCCGGCGCAGTCCGCATCACGCATGGCCGATACCATGCTGGTTCGTGCCGTGGATTCGCTGGTGCAGAACGCTGTTGTACGTGGTATCACGCCAGGTTTCGGGCTCGCCATCGTGCGTGATGGTCACGTGCTGGCACGACGGGCCTTCGGAATGGCCAACGCGTCGCGCGGCATTCGCGCCACACCCCAGACACACTGGTACCTCGCGTCCACATCGAAGTCGCTCACCGGCTTCGCCATGGCGCTATTGGCCGATCTCGGCACACTGCCGTTCTCCACCAGCGTTCGCGACGCGCTTCCCGGTAGTTTGTGGCATGACGACGTGGTCGTGGATGCACTCACGATCGCGCAGCTGCTGTCGCACACGCACAACCTTACCGACAACGTGATCGTGGTGTCGTCGGCGTTCACGGGAGCGATTCCTGAGTCGCAGTGGCCCGCCCTGTTGGCGAGCGTTCTACCGGCGCGACGCCCGGCACTCATCTACAGCAACTTCGGCTACAACGTCGCCGGCATGATCCTCGACCGGCGCACACGGGGTGGCTGGCGCGAGCTTCTCGACTCCGCCGTGCTTCACCCGGCCGGCATGCGGCATACCACCGCGCGAGTATCATCCGTGCGACCGGCGCTGCTCGCCATGCCACACGACTATGCGTCCCTGGGCTTCACCACGCTGCCGTTCGAGAAGCGCGACCAGACTATGCACGCGGCCGGTGGACATGTGGCCACCCTCGACGATCTGGCTCGCTGGGTGCAGATCCAGCTCGACAGCGGAGTCGTTGACGGTCGACGAGTCTTTCCGGCGACGGCGGTGCGTCTCGCGCACACGCTCATTGCCGCGCACACCGAAAGCCGAGGCAAGCGCTACGCGTACTTCGATCGCGACGGCTGGAGTGCGGGGTGGGACGTTGGCCGGTACGATGGTGAGCCGATGGTGAGTCGGTTCGGCGGGTACGCCACGATGCGCTCGCATGTGTCGTTCCTCCCCGAGCGTCACATCGGTGTGGTGGCTATGTCCAACGGGGGACTCGGATCGTCGCTCACCGATGTGGTGGCGGCGTACGTCTACGATCTCGATGGTGGGCGACCCGATGCCGCTACGCGCGCGTGGACCCGCGTGGACTCACTGTACACGAGTCTCCCCGAATCACGTCGCGCCGCACTGCTCGCCGACTCCCAAGCGCGTACGCAGGAGCGCACACCGCCGGGCGTTCCGATTGGCACGCTGCTCGGCCACTATACCAGTCCCGAGCTTGGCACGCTCATCATCCTGCGGAACGGCCCCTCCATCGCTGTGCGGTGGGGCGTACTTGCGGCGCCGGTGCGAACGGTCGACGCCGCGGACGGTACGTATCGCGTCGCTGGCGGTGGCACCGAGTTCTCGCTGCGATTTGAGTGGAGCGGCGACGCCGGGCGCTCGCCTGCCACTGCGGCGGTGGTGAACGGGAGCGTGATGAGGCGCGTGAGGTAGTGAGGTACGTCGCCGGTCGCCGTCGCCGTCAGGACAGCGACGGGGCGATCACCGTTGGCACCTCGGGCGACCAGCGTTCCCCGTGCAGCACCCGCGCCGGCGCGAGGTTGCCGTCCAGCGCCGCGGCGACCACGGCACGACCACTGAGGGCCCCAATCACATTGCCGGTCCCTGAGTAGCCGCCCAGCGCCCACACGCCCTCACGCACCTGCTCGAGAACCGGCAATCCGCTCTCCGTGTAGCCGGCGCAGGCCGCCCATCGGTGCGTGATCGGCGCCGACACGCCGAGGTGCGTGCGCACGAATGCTTCCAGCAGCTCCTGCACCGGCGCCGTGGGTCGCGCTTCGAGGCTCCACTCGCTGGGCCCCGCCTGATCGCGGAACCCGCCGATCGTGAGCGACCCGTCGGGCAACTGCTGCCAGTACTCGTACCCCTCGCGGTAATACATCGGGCACGGCACGGTGATCTCGGTGGTGGGCGCGGTGGCCAGCATCTGCAGTCGCGCCGTGCGCACCCGACCAGCAAGTTCGGGCAGCAGCACCTCGAGTCGGCCGTCGATCGCCACGATCACCCGCTGGCAATGCACCGTACCTTCGGCGGTGTCCACACGCGTGCCCTGCACCGCGGTGACCGGCGATCGCGAGAACAGCTGCGCACCCGCCTGCACCGCATGGCGCGCCAGTATGCGACAGCGCGCGAGTGGATTGAACGACGCGTCGCTGGGGAACGTGAGTCCTACGCCGTCGGCTGCCTCGTACCATTCGCAGGCCAGTCCATCGGCCTGCATGGCCACCATCTGCGCCCGACAGTCGTCGATCTCCCATGCATCGGCAGCGATGCGGCGCGAGCCCACGAACCGCACCGTGCCCGGCGCGGCTTCGGCGATGCGCTGCATCTCCACCAGGGTGGCCTGATAGATCGCGAACGCGCGATCGCGACCGTGCTTGCGCACCGCGTCGTGATAGAAGTCGTATGCACCGGCCAACAGGAAGCCGCCGTTCCGACCAGCGGCACCAGCGGCCACGTCGCTCGCGTCGAGTCCGACCACGGCCTCACCGCGCGCGAGAAGTTCCTCGATGACGGTGAGACCGGAACCGCCCAGTCCGACGACGCACGTGCCGGTGGTGATCTCCCCTCGAAGCGAGGGGAACGGCGTCCACAACTGATCGTCCCAAACGGGCTGGTTATCGGATGTCACTTCTCGCTTCAGATCGGGCCTCATGCGAAGACGCGGGAGCGATACGGTACACCCCGTTGCGCTCGCCGAGCAATCCCACCGCGGCGTCGATCAGCGGATCACGCGCGCTGTCATAGTTGGCCGGATCCCACATCATGGCCAGATGCGGGGCCACTCCTCGGCCCTCGATGGGGCGTTTGTCGGGGCCGAACTCGAGCCAGCGCGGCACCGTGAAGCGCCACCCGTTGCCGAGCGCGAACGTGGCCGGATTGCCCGATGCGCCACCGGTGGTGTCGCCGACCACGGTCACCTGCGGCAACGTGCGCATGGCCGCGACGAAGCTCTCCGTGGCGCTGAATCCACCGCGTCCGGACAGGACCACTACGGGTCGCGTGAACTGCCAGCCTCCCCGTGGACCGATGGTGCGCGCGAGCGGCATCTCGATGTTCTTCACCAACGAGTCCATGCGGATCTCGACGTACGACGCGGTGAAGGCGCGGGTGGTGAATCGGCTGGCGAAGGCGAGGGCGGTCTGATCGGTGCCGCCAGCGTTGTTGCGCACATCGATGATCAAGCCCGGGGCGTCGCGCATGCGCGAGAGTGCCAGATCCAGCGCGTCCTGATTGACCGGCTCCTTCCACGAGCCGATGTACAGATAGGCGTACCCACCCACCGTGCCTTCGCCGAGATCGCGATGGTGCGCGAGATAACTCGCGTCGCGCATCGCCGATTCCCACCGCGCCCGTTCGAAGTTGGCGAGCACAGCAGGACGGAAGGTGGGCACCACCTGCCCGCGCGGATCGACCAGCCACACATGCAGATCGCGCAATGGCGTGAGCATGTCGACGAGCACGGCGATCAGCTCATCCTGCGAGCGTGCCCGCTGCGCCCGGGCGCGATACGTGGCGCGCTGGGCGCGCCAATCAACCTGCTTGTACGCAAATGACGGATAGACGTCATCGAATCGCGTCCACAGGGTATCGAACTGTTCCACGAACGAGCGCGACGGTGCCGGCGAAACACGCTCCGCATCGTTCGCGCGAAGCGAGGGGACAACACACGCCACACTCGACGCCGCAGCGCCCAGCGCCAGCCACACTTTCCAGTGCCCTGCGCGTCTCATACTCTATAACATCGAGTCCAGACCGACGCAGGTAAAGTGCGCCGGCTCCATTCGTCCCTGAAATCGGAACGTCGACCCCGGGCTCAGAGCCCGGTGATGCCCTTGGCCACCTGACGCACCAGCACGGCCAACTCCGGCGAGCTCTGAATCGACTGCAGAAAGAGCCGCTGGAAGGCATCGCCCTCGGCATCGGCCTTCAGCAGCTCGAGTGACTGCTCGAACAAGGCGTTGGCTTCGACGCTGCCGAGCTTCTGCTTCTTGTCGGAGGTGCGCTCGTCGATCAAGAGCACCATCTGTCCCATCGGCCGCAGCCAGTCAAACCAGGGATCGTTGATGACGAGCTGGAGGAAGGCGCTGTTGTTGGCGATCCGGCCATGCTGCTTCTCGTACCGGTTGCGCTCGGCTTCGAGCAGGCCCCGGTGGACACGCAACAGGTCGTGCCGAACGGTGTCGAGACGACGAAGGTCGGTGGCTGTGGCCTCCGGGACCTCGATGTGCGAGGATGGACGATCGGGTGCGAAGTCAGCGGTCGAGTCGGTCATGCAAGCCTCCGAACGCGCCCGGAGGCGCGAGTGATTCAGTGGGATACGGTCGAAAGATATCGTGACACCTTCGCGCGCGTCTGCACAACAGCTGATACTTCCGGATGCGCAATTCTCCCGTCCCCCTCCGCTCCCGCGCCCGCGCCGTCCTGCTGCTGGCCTCGTTCTGCGCGCTCGCACCAACCCTCGCGCGGTCGCAGTCCGCGGCCCCCTGGCGCACGGTACGGCAGGACCACCTGTGGCTGGCCACCTTCATCGATCAGCCCATCACCACGCGCTGGGCTTTTCTGGGCGACGTGCAGTGGCGGCGTACCGATGGCGTCCAAAAGCCGCAGCAACTGCTCACCCGAGGATCGATCACGTATCGCGTGACACCGGGCTTCCGCCTGGGTGCGGGGCTCAACTATTTGGCGACGGCGCCATACGGTGAGCTGCCTTCGGCCCGGCCGCTCCGCGATCGCCAGATTTTCTACATCGCGCAAATCAACCAGAAGCTGGCCGGTGTTGACGTGATGCATCGCTATCGGTTCGAGAACCGTTGGCTCGCCGACGTGCTGGCCAACGCCGCCGGCGACGATTCGCTCAGTGACTCACGCTTCGCGCAACGCGCCCGATACATGCTGCGGGGATCACGGCCGCTGGGCGGGCTCACGCTACGCACGCAACCGGTGATCGGGATCGTGCAGAATGAGATGTTCGTGGGGATTTCGCGCGCCGATCGCGGCGTAGCGGTCGACCAGAATCGCTTCTCCTTCGGCGCGGGCCTGCCGCTGTCGACCACGAAGCGGCTCGACGTGCTCTGGCTGCAGCAGTGGATCCCGGTGTCGCGGGCCCGCGCCAGCGAGAACAACCGGACGCTTTGGATCGTGCTGAACCACACGGGCAAGGGGCGCTAGGCGGCGCGCTCGGCGGCGCGCTCGTGGCACTCGTCCCACGGCCGAGCGTTTCGACGGCGCGTTGCGTTAGGGGTGGGGGTCGCGTAGCATCGGCGGGGGTGTCGCCCCGGTCGATGCGAAGGCGACCCACTGATTGACATCTGACCGCCCACCCGAGGCAGCTCACCGATGCGCGTACCCTTCGTTTCTGCGCGACGCACCGCGTTCTTCGCTCGAACCCTGACGGCCGGGATGCTCCTGCCGCTCGCCGCGGTCTCCGCGCAAAACCGCGGACCGAAATCGGCCGACGCCAAGCCTGCGGAACCGAACCCGTTGGCGGATGAAGGCTACGTGGCGCCGCCGCCGTCGATCGCACGTCTGGTGACCGCGCCGCGCGAGCAGAATGTGAACTTCACGGCGCCGAATCCCGGGAGCCGTCAGTACTTCCTGCGCACCATGAGCGACGGACTACCGTCGCTGCAGAACGTGGGCAAGGAGCACCACAATCTGGGTGGCTTCCAGGTCGACTATCGGGGCAACCGCGATCGCGCGATCACGATGCGCAGCAGCGCCGGCTTCGAGATCACCGAGTGGGCCAGTGGCCGCAAGATTCCGGTAAGCATTCCGGCCGGCGCCCGCGTGAGCACGCCGGTATGGTCGCCCGATGGCGCGCAGTTCGCCTTTCTCGCGCTGTTCGAAGACGGCACGCAGATCTACGTGGTGGACGCTGCGACCGGAAAGTCACGCGCTGTGACCACGCGCTCCACCTTGTCGACCAGCGTGACCGCCCCCGAGTGGACGGCCGACGGCACGACCATCGTGACCGTGCTGGTGCCCGATGCGCGTGGCCCCGAACCCAAGGAACCCAAGCTGGCGACGGGTCCGATGGTGCGCCTGAATGAGAACAACAAGCTCAAGACACGCACCTATCCCGACTTGCTGTCTTCGCCTTACGAGAAGGCGCTGCTGGAGTACCACACGACGGGTCAGTTGGCGGTGGTGAATGTGAAGACGCGCGCGGTGAAGAAGGTCGGCGCGCCGGGGCTGATTCGGAGCATCGATCCGTCGCCCGATGGCCAGTATTTCCGCGTGACGTACGTGGAGAAGCCGTTCTCGTATCTGCTGCCTGTCGCGAGCTACGGTACGCGCGATGTCGTGATCGACGGCGCCGGCACGGTGCTGCGTGAACTGGTGAAGCGTCCGTTGCGCGAAGGTGAAGAGCCGGCCGACCCCACCGATCCGCAGCCGCGCACGGCCGCGCCGGCCGGTGCCGGTGCCGCCGGTCGCGCCGCCCCGGTGGATACGGGCAAGCGCAACATCTCGTGGCATCCGTTTGCCGGTGGGTTGTTGTATGCGCACATCGCGCCGGCCACTGCTACGGCTGGTGCGGCACGTGGCGACTCGACGGCCACAGCCGCTGCGGCTGCCCGTCGCGCCGATCGCCTCATGCACTGGAAGGCGCCGTTCGATTCCGCCGGTGGCACGAAGCTATACGAAACGGCCAATCGCATTGCCAACGTGCAGTTCAGCGACAAGGGCAAGATCATGTTCGTGAGTGAGACAGGCACCGACGGCACGTTCGAACACGCCATCTTTCTCGACGAGAACAACGCCAAGTTCACCGTGATCGCGCCGCGTGCGCGTGGCCGCGGCGCCGACAGCACTGCCCGGGCTGCCGCGCCGCCCGCCGGCGGCCCCGGTGGTCGCGGTGCGCGCACGTCGGAACTTGTTACGCGCCCCGGTCGTCGCGGGGTGCCGGTGGTCGTGGTTTCCACCGACGGCAAGTTCGTGTTCACGCAGGGTACCACGCCCGACAGCGCCGGCAAGACGCCGCGCGCTTTCGTGGAAAAGGTCGAGATCCGCACCGGCACGCGCAGCCGCATCTACGAGAGCGCGGCCGACGTGTTCGAAACGATCAATGCACCCCTCGATGATGATTTCACGCGCGCGGTGATTCAGCGCGAGTCGCCCACGGTCGTGCCGCAGTCGTACGTACTCACGCTCGCGTCGCGCGACGTCAAGCAGCTCACGACCAACGTGGATCTCATGCCCGAGATCACCAAGGCGGTGCGCAAGACGATCGTGGCCCGTCGTGCCGACGGCTATTCGTTCAACGTGAAGGTCACGCTGCCGGCCGACTACAAGGACGGTACGCGCCTGCCCGCCATGTTCTGGTTCTATCCGCGCGAGTACGACAACCAGGAAGCGTACAACCGCAGTCTCACCCAGGGCGCCGGCGCGGCGAATCGCTTCCCGACCTACGGCCCGCGTTCACTCGCCTTCATCGTGACGCAGGGCTACGCGCTGATCGAGCCCGACGCCCCGATCTTCGCCAGCGAAGGGCAGCTGCCGAACGACAACTACGTGGTGGACCTCCGCAACAACCTGGCGGCCGTCATCGACGCGCTCGATACGCTGGCCATCGTCGACCGTCAGCGCCTGGGGATCGGCGGCCACAGCTACGGCGCCTTCAGCACGGTGAACGCGATGGTGCACACGCCGTTCTTCAAGGCCGGCATCGCCGGCGACGGGGCCTACAACCGCACGCTCACGCCGAACGGCTTCCAGAGCGAGCGCCGTGACCTGTGGCAGGGCCGCCAGACCTATCTCGAGATGTCGCCGTTCCTGTACGCCGACCAGCTGAATGGTGCGCTACTGATGAATCACAGCACCGAAGACCAGAACGTGGGTACCGATCCGATCAACTCGATCAAGATGTTTCACGCCCTGCAGGGACTCGGCAAAACGGCATCGCTATACATGTACCCGTACGAAGACCACGGCCCCGTGGCCCGTGAAACCGTGCTCGATCAGTGGGCGCGCTGGGTGGCGTGGCTCGATAAGTACGTGAAGAACGCGGGTGCCAAGCCGAAAGTGACGACGATGTAGGCTCGTCGCATTGGGCACATTCGCTGAACTGATCACACAGAGACAAGGAGAAAAGGAGATCACGGGGGGACGCCTCGTAGTTCTCTTTTTCTCTTTTTCTCTTTGACGCTGTGTGATCAGTTCAACGATGCCAGCTCAATACACCAACGCTAGAACGTCCAATCGATCCCAATGCTCGGCAGCACGCCGATGGACGTTTGGCGCTCCGGCGATCGCAACCGTGCATTCCACGCCACCGCGCTGACGTTCTGTCGTGCGGTGGCGTTTTGCACGTCGAGATACGTAATCAGCTGCGACGTGCCGATCTGCCAGCGGCGATCGACGCGGGCGTCGAGCGAGAAGAATTGCGGCAGCCGCCCACCGTCGTTGTAGCGCGCAAAATCCAACGTGCCCTCACGCACGCCACTGGCCACGAACGGCGTGGTGGGCAATCCAGTGGCCGTGCGCATACGGGTCGACAGCTCCCACTTGGCGTTGGGACGCCAGCCGAGCAGTGCATTGGCAACGACCGGGGCATCGAAGGCGCCGGGGCGCTTCACGCCATCGATCGCCGCGAAGCGCGTGCGGTTGGCGCTGATGGTAAGCAGGCCGTACACCGGCACCTGCGAGAGCTTCTTC
This sequence comes from Gemmatimonas sp., assembly GCF_031426495.1. Lineage (NCBI taxonomy): Bacteria > Pseudomonadati > Gemmatimonadota > Gemmatimonadia > Gemmatimonadales > Gemmatimonadaceae > Gemmatimonas > Gemmatimonas sp. The sequence goes on from NZ_JANPLK010000049.1 coordinate 55,458, forward strand.
TGCAGCAACAGCTCGGCACCGACTACCGTACCGCGACCGAGGTTCGCAAGCGGCTCGAGACCAAACGGAATGTCGTTGGTGGCGTCGTCGAAACCAGACGGCTGCAGCACCGCCTGCGGACGGAAGCGTCGCGCCGGATACTGCCGGTAGCGCTTGCCGTACACTTCGAACTGCAGCTTCACATCATCGCGCAGCGTGCGCGTGACGCCCGCGATCATCTGATCGGCCGCGAACGGCTTGAGTGATGCGTTCGACGTATCACCCACCAACCAGATGAGCTGCGGTGGCTGCCAATAGCGACCCACCGACACGGAAGCCGAGGTGCGGGCGCTCTGCTGCCACACCGCACTTGCCCGCGGTGCCGTGCGCACCGCGTTGCTCAGGTAGCCGTACCAGTCGCCTCGTACACCGAGGGTGACGCGGAGCCGATCGCCCAGGCGCGTGGTCGCCTGCGAATACACGGCACCACGCGTGGCGGTGAACGACGTGTCGCGCCGGAGCGGTTGCTCCACGAAGGCCGCATCGCGTCGGAAGGTCCCCGGCACCAACAGCTCGTAGCGCAGATCGGAGCCGTACTTCGCCACGACGCCCGTTTCCACGTCAACGCGCGGCGAGAGCTGCCACAGCAGGTCGGTGCGGAGTGACTGTTCCCCTTCGGTGGTGTTGGCGGCGAACACCACGCTGGGATCGCGGCCGGGGCCGCCGGAGTCGTTCTGCGTGGTGGTATACCGCGTGTACGTGCGGCCGAGTGTGGTGGTGAGCAGTCCCTTCGACAGCGTGCGCTGCCAGATCAGCCCAGAAAAGTATTGATCCTGCTTTGGCGCCACCACGCGCGAGTTCTCGAAGCGATTCTCGTCGGTGTCGTTGTTGAACGTGACCGTGCCCTGCGCGCCGATGAGCACCGCCGAGAGCTGATCGCGCGACGAAAGGCGCCAGACCGCCTTGCCGGTGAGATCGCGGTAGCTCGGTATGAACCCGAAGCCGGCGGCCTTGAAGATGAAATCGAGGTAGCTGCGGCGCACACCGAGCAGGAACGATCCCCGTTCACCCAGCGGCCCTTCCACGTAGGCACCGCCGCCGGTGGCCGAGATGTTCACTGAGCCGCTGATGCGGTCACGAGAGCCTTCTCGTAGGCGAATCGCGGTGACGCTGGCGGTGCGGTCGCCATAGCGCACCCCGAATCCGCCAGCGGACAGTGCGGCGTCCTCCACGAAGGCCACGTTGATCAGCGACAGCGGACCACCGGTCGAGCCCTGCGTGCCGAAGTGATTGATGTTTGGCACTTCGATGCCATCCACCGTGAACAGATTCTCGAATGGCGCACCACCGCGGACCACGAGGTCGTTGCGACCTGCGCTCGTCACGCCCACGCCCGGCAGCACGCTCACCGCACGCACCACGTCTTCCTGCACGCCGGGTGCACGTCGCACTTCTTCGGCGCCGAAGCGTTGCGTGGACACGGGAAACGAGGCCGGTGGCAATGGCGGAAAGTACGTGGGTGCCACCTGCACGGCGGCGAGTTCCGTCGCCACCGGGGTCAGCTCCACGAGCACCTCCGCGCTGCGCGCGGTAGTGACCACCACATCACTGCGTACCACGGGGGCAAAGCCGATGCGTCGCAGTTCGAGGCGCGTGATGCCGACGGGGACGTTGGGGAGCACGAATCGACCGACCGAATCGGACAACGCCGCGATCACGCTGCCAGACGCGGTGGCCGGGACCCGTATCACCACCCCGGGGATCGCCTCGCGAGTGGCCGCGCTCACCACCCGTCCGAGTATCGTGCCGGTGGATTGCGCGGTGAGCATCGAGGGCGAAGCGCACCCCATCGCAGAGAGTGCGAGCGTGAGGACCCGCGTTCGAGACGCGGCGATGGGCCATGTAATCATGGTGGTAAAGTACCCTGCCGTTTGAAACGATCCCACACGGACCTTTCCTCGCAACCGCACGCGGTATGATCATTCAAATGCCCACGGTACCGCCGCCTTCTCCTTGAGCCTGTTCGGGATGTCGTTTCCTGCCTGTCGCGCCCTCTCGGGCGCAGTGCTCGGTGCGTTGCTGCCCGTGCTCGTGCCATCGGCGGCGAGGGCACAGGCCGCCCCCCAACGCCCGCATGTCAGCGTGATGCTCAGTGGGGCGGTCGACACGCGTACCGCGTCGCACAACGAGACCATTCACGGCGCATTTCAGACGCTGGCCGTTCAAGTCTCCCGTCCGCTCTTCGCGGTGGGCGGCATGTACGTGGCGTGGCTGGGCGAGATCATGCCGGTCATGCTCGTGACCGCCGGGGCACCACCCAATCGGGTGCCGACCCCGCTCACGAATCCCGCCGAGACGAATGACCCGCGGCGACTGGCCCGCTATGCCGTGCGCGATGCGTACGGTGTGGGCTTCGCGCCGTTGGGGGCGGAGGCCGCGTTTTCCTTGGGCGAAAAGACCCAATTCTTGTTCAACGTGACGTCAGGCGTGGCGTGGTTTTCGCGGGTGGTGCCGTACGGCAAGGCGACGCAGGCCAACTTCACCGTGGCGCCAGGGCTGTTCCTTGAACGCCGTATCGGGGGCCGACAGGCGTTGGCGGTAGGGTATCAGCTGCACCATTTGTCGAATGCCAGCATGGGCGGCGCGAACCCGGGCATGAACTCGCACATCTTCTCGGTGCGCGTGTCGAAGCTGCGGTGAACACGCGGGCCCGGAGATTGCTCCGGGCCCCGCTGTGTTTACGGAACGATCACCTTCGGCTTCGCCGGCTTCGTGCCGTTCAACCGCGGTCGTGGACCATTGCCCACTTCCACCACGAGATCCTTGATGTAGTTCGCGATCTTCGCGTAGTGCGGGTAGTCGATGAACTCGGGCTCGTCGCTGCGCTGGTGGTAGTCTCCGTGCAGTCCCGTAAAGAAGAACGCGATCGGCACGCCCTGCTGCGCGTAATTGAAGTGATCGCTTCGGCCGTAGATGTTGTTGTAGCCGCTCCACGCGATCGGCTCGTCGAACTTGTAGTCGAAGGTCAGCGGCTTGCTCTGCTTGCTGTTCACCGCCTTCACGGTTTCGCCCAGATCCTTCGAGTCGAAGAACGAGCCGACCACGCCCACATAGTCAGGGCCACCACCAGGCAGGTCTTCGGCGCGGCCACGACCGATCATGTCCACGTTGAGCTGTGCCACGACCGAGTCGATGGGCACGGTGGGATTGCGCGTGAAGTACGCCGATCCTACCAGTCCGCCTTCCTCGCCGGTGTGCCAGATGAACAACGTGGAGCGCTTGGGCTTCACCGGCATGGCCATCATCGCTTCCGCGATCTCCAGCACGCCCATCGAGCCCGATCCATCGTCGTCGGCGCCGTTGTTGATGGAATCGAGCCGCGCCTTGGGATGCACCTTGCGGATGCTGTCCATATTCACGCGAATCGTCGTGAGCACTTCGGGGCCGAGGCCCTGCATGTTGTTCGCCAGCAGGCGCTTGTTCTTCTCGATGTTGAAGGCGCGAATGGAGTCCTTGTCCACCGGCGTCGTCATGCCCACGTGATCGTTGTGGGCGCCGATCGCGACGTACTGGTGTTTGAGCACAGGATCACTGCCCGGCACGACCGCCACCACGTTGCGCGCCCAGTCGGTGGGCGTATCCACGAAATCCAGCGACGCGGTCACAGTGCCACCCTTCTGGCCGGCCGAGAGTCCGTCGATGTTGCTTCGCTTGAACAAGCGCGCGGCGGCATCGCGCGTGAGACGGATCGTCGCCTGCGGCTGCAGCGTGGCGATCTGCGCTTTGAGCAGCGCAATGGAGTCCACCGGACCGCGGGTGGCACCGGCGGGCGCACCGCGTCCGGGCGCGCTCGACGTGGCCACGATCGGCTCGTTGAGGGCCACGCGCTGGGCCGGCGTAAGGGCGTCGAGATCGATCGTGGCGATAGCCACCGCATCATCGAAGCGCGAGCGGGCCGGCGCGGCCCCGCCGCGCACGGCGAAGGCTTGTCCCTGCCCCCCACGCGGGCCGTTGGGATTGGGCAGCAAGACCACGAACTTGCCCGCGGCGTCAGCGGCCGAGATCTGCGTGGTGGAGTCGCCCTGCGTGCCACCAAACACCACCTCGGCGCCGGCAATCGGGCGCGGCGCACGCTGGCCCGGCACGGCCACGAAGTCCGTGTTCCACGCGACGGGATTCCCGTCCACCGTCAGGCGCGAGTGGTCGGTGAACTTCCGCAGATGGTAGGGCAACGCCTGGAAATAGGTGCCGTTGTCACCGGCCGGCAGCAGCCCCAAACGCTTCACCTCGGCGGCGATCATGTCGGTGCCCTTCTTGTTGCCGACGCGGCCGACCTGACGGCCGAGCATGGAGTCGTCGGCGAACTGGTAGAGACGGATCTGCAAATCGCGCACGTCGATGGCCGCCTTGGTCGGCGCCGGCTTGAGCGTGGCGGGATTGCCGTATTGGTTCGTCTTGGCGGTACCCTGCGCGGAAAGCAGCGCGGGAAGGGTGACCAGGCCGCACACGGACGCAGCGAGGGACAAGCGGGCGAGCCCGAAGGATCGCATGGTTGCTCCAGGGGAGAATTGAGAGAGGGCGGGATGTCCTGAAGCATACGTAAGCCGACCACGCAGTGTTCAGCGAATCACAGCGGAAGAGGCGTGGGGGCTGACGGCGGGCCATATTGGGCGTCGACCCCTTCCCGGACATCTGTATGCGGCTGTTGGTCCCGATCCTTCTGTTGGCGGCAGGCGTTGAGGTGAGCGCGCAGACAAGCGCGCAGATAAGCGCGCAGGCACCCATTCCCGCGACGACCTACGAGCTACTCCGCGCCGAACACGCCCGTGGCACGGATATGCGGAGTATCGACGCCGCGTTGCTGAGTGGCGATTCGGTGCGGCAGCGCCTGGCCGTTCGTGCGATCGGCCGCTTCGAACAGTCTCCGCTGGAGTCGAAGATCACGCCGTTGCTGACCGCACGCGCCGCCTCGGTGCGACGGGAAGCGGTGAATGCGCTGGGGCAGATGCGCTCGCGCTACGACGTGGCCGCGCTGCTCGCCAGCGAGAACGACCCGGCCGTTCGCGCCATGATCTACGAAACGCTCGGCCGGAACCCCGACGCCGCCGCCACCAACGCGCAAACACTCACCGATGGATTGCGCGACAGCAGTGCGGTGGTGAGGTCGGGTGCCGCCCGCGGCATGGAGTCCCTGTTACGGCGCACGGCACGCACCACGGCGCCGAGCGCGGCAACGCTGCGGACCATTCGCGACGCGGTGAAGAGCAACCGGGCATCGGACACCCGCCAGTTGTTGTTGCTCGCCATGACGGCGGCGAACGATCGCGATTCGGCAACGGTCGCCGTGGCGCTCCGCGACACGAGCCCGGAGGTACGGCGGGTGGCGGTGGCGCTCGGACGCACATGGGTGAGCGACCCCGCGCCGATGGTGCGGTGGCAGGCACTCCGCGTGGCCGGCACCTGTGCCCGCGCCACCGCGCACGTCCGCGACAGCAGCGAGCATGTCGCGTTGCTGGCGATCGACCTACTTGGCGATCAGAAGTGCGCGGACGCGGCAGCGCTGGCGGCGCTCGACCGCGAGAGCCGTGCCAACGCTGCGTGGCGGCACCAGGCGCATGCCGCGGTATCGTTGGCCAAGGTGGCACCGGCCCGTGCGGCAGCGATGGTGCGGCGGCTGGCCTCGTCGACCACGTGGCAGGCCCGCGTGTACGCCGCCAACGCCGCCAAGCTGCTGAAGGACAGCACGACGCTGCGCGCGTTAGCGATGGACAAGGAGCCGAACGTCGTGATCGCGGCGATGACCACGCGCGAGCAGGCATTGCGTGCACTCACGAGCGATCATGCGGGCCTCGCGCTCGCCGCAGCGACGCGGCTCAAAGGCGACAAGGATCTCGTGAGCGCGCTGCCGCAGTTGCGGGCTGCCTTCGATCGCTTCACCGCCACGCATCGCGTGAGCCTGCGCGATCCACGCGCGGCGCTGCTGGAGCGTATCGGCGAAGCCGCCGATGGTCCAAGTACGATCTGGCTGCGTGAGCGACTGAAGGACCCGGATCCGGCGATCGCCAGTGCAGCGGCGCAGTATCTCACGAAGCGCACCGGCAGCACGGTGGCACCCACTACCGCGCGCTACGAACCCGCCGCGTTTCCAACCGTCGACGAGCTGGCGGGTCTCGACGGCGCGACCGCCACCATGCGCCTGCGCGGCATCGGCGATGTCGAACTGTCGCTGCGCTTCGACGAGGCCCCGATGGCAGTGCATACGTTCGTGACGCTCGCGAGCGCGGGGAAGTTCAACGGACTCACGTTTCATCGCATCGTGCCCAACTTCGTGATTCAAGGCGGCAGCCCCGGCGCCGACGAGTACGATCCGATCACCGACAGCTTCATGCGCGATGAAGTCGGCCTGGCTCGCAACGCGCGGGGCAGTTTCGGCATCAGCACGCGTGGCCGCGACACCGGCGACGGACAGATCTATGTGAACCTCGTGAATAACTTCCGGCTCGATCACGATTACACCGTGTTCGCCAGCGTCACGGGTGGCCTCGACCTCATCGACCGTGTGCAGGAAGGCGACGTGATCGAGTCGATCACCGTGCGCCGCGCCAAAACCTCTGCCCCTCGCCGTCCGTGATGACTATGTCTGTGCTCTCTCCGTTGCTCCTCGCGGCCACGCTCGCCTCACAAGGCGCTGTGCAGCCTGACACGGCGGCATTGCGCGGTGCGCGGCAGCCGGCCACCTCAGCGAATGGGGCGGTGGTCTTCGCGCACGACGGCCAGCTGTATCTGCAGCGTAGCATCGGCGGCGCGGCGGTGCGCATCACCAGCAGCACGGCCTGGCATCGCGATCCCGCCTTTACCGCCGACGGCAGCGCCATCGTGTACGCCTCCGACTCCCTGGGCAACTACGACCTGTGGCAGATGCCGGTGAACACGACCGGCAGCGGCACCGGCAGCGTGCAGAATGGCGCGATCACGCGCCTCACCAGCAGTGCCGCGCATGAAACGTCGCCGAGTGTCGGCCCGGACGCGCGCATGGCCTTCGTGCGCGGCAGCGGCGGCGCCACGCGCGTGTGGATCCGCAACGCCGATGGTACGGAGCGGCGACTGTCCAGCACTGAGCAAACCGAGCGCGCGCCGCGGCTATCACCCAACGGCAAGCGTATTGCCTTCATCGTGATCAACGAAGCGGGTCGACGCGTGATGGTGCACCCCGTCGAAGGCGGTGCATCGTCAACCGCCGGCACAACGGCTAGCAGCGACGCGACGGTGGAATCGCTGGATTGGTCGCCCGACGGACGGCTCGCGGTATCCACGCGAAGCGGCGTGTACGCCGTCGCCACCGATGGGTCGTACAGCGCGCTGGTGTCGAAGTCACACGGTGATGTGGACTGGTCGGCCGACGGCTTGTTCATCACGATTGCCGAGTACTCGGAGGTCGTGGTGGGCTACAACGGCGATCCCGATCGCGGTCTCGATCGCAGCGCCGTCGAGCGGTTCAGTGGTGCCACCGCCGCGCCGGCGAAAGGCGATGCGATGATCCGCGTACTCGCACCGGCGGCCCCCGATGCGGGACGCATGGCGGCGGTGACTTCGTTGCCCGACGGCCGCGCGGTGCGCAACGCGGCGGCCTTCGATCGGCTGTGGGATCGACTCGCGCGCACGTACTTCAGCGGCGCCGACGCCACGGCACGCCGCGCGCAATGGGACGCGGTGCGCGCCACGCAGCGCCCGCGTGCACTCGCCGCCGCCAACGACAGCGTGCTGCAACAGGTGCTGTATGACACGCAGCAAGCGCGCCCGCCGCTGCGCGCCGACGCGACGGGGCGCGCTGCCGTCTCGAGCGCGCATCCGGTGGCGACCGAGGCCGGCCTTGAAATGATGCGTCGCGGCGGCAATGTGATCGACGCCGCCGTGGCCGTGAGCTTCGCCCTCGGTGTGGTGGAGCCCGATGCGAGTGGCATCGCCGGCTACGGCGAGATGGTCATCGCACTCAAGGGTCGCGTCACGCCCACGGTGATCGAGTTCATGAGCCGCGTGCCGGAAGAAGGCGGCCTGAGCAACACCGCGCTGCTCGTGAACGGTCGCTACCCGATCGACGGTCCGGTGCTGGTGAATGTGCCGGGCACCGTGGCCGGCATGTATACCGCTTGGCAGAAATACGGCAGCAAGAAGGTGCCGTGGGCTGATTTGCTGGCGCCGGCCATCCGTGCGGCGCGCAACGGCTACGAAGTGAGTCAGGGACTCGCCACCACACTCGCCACGGAACGCGAACACTTCGCGAAGTACGAGGGCAGTCGCACCCTCTTCTTCCGCAACGGGCAGCCACTCGTAGCCGGCGACACGCTCAAGAATCCTGATCTCGCCTGGGTGCTCGAGCAGATCGCGGCCAAGGGGGCCGATGGCTTCTACAAGGGCGAGGTGGCCACCAAATGGGTGACCGACCTGCGCGGCAAGGGCAACGCCATGAAGCTCTCCGATCTCGCGCGCTATTTCGCACCCGAGCGTGAGTCAATCAGCGGCACCTATCGCAACTACACGATCTACTCCAGCGCACCACCGGTGAGCGGCGGCGCGGAACTGGTGGCGCGGCTCAATCTGCTCGAGCAGTCCCCTGCCCCGTCGCGCACAGGCAAACGGTACACCGACGATCCGGCGTCGCTGCATGCCGCACTGTCGGCGTGGTTCTTGGTCCCGTCGTCGCGCAATCGCATCGCCGATCCGGCCATGTGGCCCATCGACATCGCGCCCATCGTGGACAAGGACACGGCGCGCCTGCGCTGGCGCTGCTTCGATGCGAACAAGGCGCTCACGCCGGCGTCGGTGCGCGGCGATACGCTGCCGTGCTTGCCGAAGACCGCACCCGCAACCGTACCGACGAAGCCGGCCGACGCTGCGGATGTCGCCGTAACGGATGTGACCGCGGCCGCGTCACCATGCGGCGATGAACATGCGGCCGAGATGACCGTCTGCCATGCCGCCGGCACCACGTCGTTTGCCGTCGCCGACAACGACGGCAATGCGGTGTCCGTCACGCAAACGCTCGGCACGTGGGGCGGCAACTTCTATGTCACACCAGGGCTCGGCTTCCTGAGCAACGATAAACTCACGAGCTACGGCACCGACCCCACGCAGTACGGATCGCGCCTTCCCTTCGCGCGTCATGGCAGCACGCTCGCGCCCACAATTGCCTACAAGAACGGTAAGCCGTTCTTCGCGGTGGGTGCCGCCGGCAATGCCTGGATCACTTCGGCCGTGTACCAAACGTTGCTCGGCGCGCTCGACTACAACCTCGGCCCGCAGGCAGCGCTCGAACTGCCGCGGTATCTACCCGGCGGGGGATTCGGCGGCGTACCGGGAGCGGCTGCAGGAACACCGGTCCCATACACGCTGCAACTCGAAGACGGATTCTCACCAACGGTCATCGCCCGCCTTCGCGCGTTGGGGTACGACATCAACTTCGTGTCGCTCCCGGGAGAACTGCGCGAAGGTTATGGCGCCGCGGTGCGCATGGATGGCAAGGTGGTCACCGCCGGTGCCGATCCACGACGGACCGGCGCGGCGGGCGCCATCACGGGAGCCAAGAAGTAGCGCTACTGCTTCATGCTCGGCGCCTTCTCCTTGTTCCACACGAACCGCTTGAGGAATACGCCCATGCGGTCGAACGTGTCGATCCAATTGCTATGCAGCATCGACTCGTGCAGGTCATCCGGCACCACGATCAGCTCGTGATACACATCGCGGGCCCGGAGGAGCTGCACGAGTCCAACCGTTTGTGCGAAGTCCACGTTGCGGTCGTCGTCGCCGTGCACCAGGAACACCGGTGACTTCCAGCCGTCGATGGCGCCGACCGCGCTGGACTTGAAGGCGAGATTCGTCGTGTCGATCACGTTGCCGTACAGGTGCACGCCAGCAAGGTCGGCACCGGCCACGAAGATATCGGAGTTGCGCGCCAGCGCCTGCGACGTAAGCAGGCCGCCGTACGACAATCCCCAGATGCCCACGCGCGTGGGATCGACGTCAGCGCGTCCTTGCAGATACTTGGCGCCGGCCACCACATCCTGATACTCGGAGTTGCCGCGTCCCTGCGTATTCGGCGCATTGGCAAAACTCTTCCCGTAGCCGACGCCGCTGCGGTAGTTGATGGAGAGCACCACGTAGCCCTGATCGGCCAGCCACTGGTTCACGGCGTACGCCCAGTGGTAGAACTGCATGTAGTGGTAGCCGGGCATCATCTGCCGACGCGGTCCACCGTGCACGAAGATCAGGGCGGGCCGCTTCTCGCCCGGCTTCATGTCCTTCGGCATGAACAGCGTATTGCTGATCTCGAGCCCGTCGGCCGCCTTCGTTTTCACGATCTCCGGCACGACGTGCGCCGCCGTCGGAAAGCTCGACGCGAGCGTTGGGAATACGCGCTTCGGCGCGCCACCGGCAGTAGGCACGATCGCAATCGACGCCGGCGTCTTCGCGTCGAAGTAGATCACCGCCAGCGACTTGCCGCTGGCAAGCGGCTGCGGATGCGTCTCGATGCCCTCACCACTCGAGACACGACGCGGCGTACCACCCGACGTGGGCACCGCCCAGACGTGCCGACGTTCGATATCCGTGGCGTTCGTGCAGTAGTACAGTGTGCTGCCGCCATCCTTCGATAACGCCACCGACGTGGCATCCTCGATCATGCCGTCGGTCGTGGTGAGCAAGGTGGGTTCGCCACCGCTCACGGGAATCGAGTACCAACGATCCCACTCATCCTTCGGCACGTTCACCGGGAAGATCACGCTCGTGCCGGCCCACGCCATGTTGTTGAGCGACGTGAATACACTGTCGCGCGGGGCATTGCGCCAGACGCGCTTCGCCTCGCCCGTGGTGACATCAGCGATCATGAGTTCGAGCGTGTGACCTGCGGCGAAGGTGGCCGTGTAGAAGCCGGGCGAGCGACGCAGGCCGACGCGTGTCGTATCCTGTCGCGCTTCGGCGCCGGCGCGCGCGGCCGCACCACCACTGCCAGGTCCCGCCGCGCAACCACCCGCTGGATTTCCGACCAACGGTGCGTTCAGGTTCGCCGCGGCTCCCGACGGATTGCCGATACCACCCGTGCCGCGTTGCTGCTGCATGCCGAACGGCGTGCCTGGCCGGCGATAGAACGCAATGCGCTTGCTGTCGGGTGACCACGTGGGTCCGCCGTCGCAGTCCACACTTGGCGCGATGTACTTCACCGTGCGCGTGGCCACGTCGTACACGGCGATGAAGGCGTGATTCTCGCGGTCGCTCACGAACGCGATACGCTTCCCGTCAGGCGACCATTTGGGTACGCCGTTGCGGCCCCACGCTTGAATGAACGGCACTCCGCCCGTATCCATGGCAGTGACCGTTGCACCGCGCATGACGCGCGCGCGATAGATCTGTCCGTCGCGCGTAAAGAGCACCGTACGGCCATCGGGGGACAATTCGGGCGCCGAGCCGACGGCCACGCGCCACGCCGGGCCGCCGGTGGATCGCACCGCCCAGATCGCGCGCTCGGCGCCGTTCGGATCATGCGACGGATTGGCGACCCAGCCATACCGATTCGGCGCCGAGCCACGCACGAACACGATGATGCTGCCGTCGTCCGACAGCTCGAGGTCACTCAGGTCGGTGCCGTCGTCTTTCAGAAAGTTCGTCACACGCACCGCGCGGAAGTTCGGTGCGGCGGCCGTGTACACATTGCGGAGTCCGCGGTCGTACACCATCCACGCCATGCGATCGGCCTTCCGCGCGGAGGCCAACGTAAGCGGCGAAGCCGGCGACATGAATTGTTCGATGGTCGCCTTGCCAGCTCCCTGCGCCTGCGCGCGGGACGGCCACGCCAACACGAAGCTCGTCAACACGAAGCTCGCCAACACGGAGCTCGCCAGCGCGCCGATGGTGAGCGCACAACGCAGCACGCGAACCTGCAAACTCGCGAATGTCATGGACGGATGGGTAAGAGGTCTACCCGAAACTACGTCCCGCCGCTGCGCATCGCTGACGCTCGCCCCACCGACAGCACGATCGACTGTTCGGCCTTCTGCACACGCGTCACGACTTGCACGCGCACCCGCAGCGTGACGCGTCCACTGTCGGGCGACGTGATCGCGGCCTCGGGAACCGCTTCGCGCATGGCGGGCGGAGTCGCGGCGGGCGGCGCTTCGTCAAAGGAAAGCTGTACCGTCCCCTCGCCGAGCAACGCGCGCGCACGAACACGATCACCACGCTGCACGGGGACACGCAGCTTCTGATCGATGCGCGCCAGCACGGGCAGCAGTACGGTGGCCTGTGGACAGGCGTTACTCAGCAAGAACGGCTGGTCGGGGAAGTCGCGAACGAGGGGCATTGCCATCGCCCGCGCCGAGTCAGCGGGCGGCAGCGCGCTCAGGTCACGGCTCGTGGCTCCGCTCCCGAGCCGCATACTGCGCATGGCGCTGTCGAGCATGTACGGATTGGGAGTGATCGCCGCCTCGATCAGCGAATCCGACGCACTAGCCGGAATGGGCCGTGTCGGATCTGAAGTCACCGGCCACCGCACGCTGATGCGGCGTGATCCGTCCCGACTCACGCCTTCGAACAGATAGTATCCCTGCGCACCTGGCACGAGATAGCGCAGCCCCGTCACGCTGTCCCCGTCCACTAGGCGGATGGCCAGCGGCGGCATGGTCGTGTCGATCGGCAACCCAAACGGGATTGCGACGGCGGCCACGCTGCGGGTCACCACGTGCCCACAGAGGCGCGCGGTCATTTGATCGTCGCGGCGCGGCACCACCAGCACGCGAACAGCGCTGTCGCCGGCGACGCGGGCCTCCCAGCGTTCATCCGCGGGCACGACGGTGAGCGCCAGGGTTGACGGCATGTGCGGTACGGATCGCAAAGGCTGCTGGGCTCGTGACGTAACCGGTGCGCGGTCCCCACACGCGGTGATGGACGCACCGCACGCCAGCGCCGCGGCGAACCGGATGGAGTGCGAGCGGCAACGGAGAGAGATCGAGAGCGCCATGCGCCAAAGAAACCAACAAGAGGCCGAAATAACCAGAGAGGCCGAACGCATGTGCGCTCGGCCTCTCTGTACTCACCACCTGATCACGAGAGAGTGATCGGACGTACCCGACGCATCACGGCGGGGTCGGGCTGTTGGCGAGTCCCGTGCCGCCGAACGTGTAGAACTCCTGGTTCTTCACGGCGAGTTCCTTGGCGGGTACCGGCATTTCGCGCGGTGTACCGACCAGCAGGCCGCCGGTGACACGGCGACGCTGGTAGTAGGGTGCTGCGCCCAGGCCGAGCAGTTCGATTTCCTGCTCGTAAATGAGCTTCGTGACCAGGGACGCCTGACCTTCACCCGCCGTCGCGGCCGAGAGGCCGCCGCGATCGACGCGCGTGTTGTTGATGAGGTTCGCCGCCGTGGTCAGGTTGCCGCCCGAACGACGCAGCTCGGCTTCCGCCCAGAGCAGATCGTTCTGGTTGCGGCTGATGACCGGCGCCACACCGAAGCCGCCGTAAATGCCGTTCGGCGACTGCTCACCGGACTTGTCGTACCTGATGTGGCCGATGTTCGACTGGTGGTACATGCCGCGATCCGGACGGAAGATCTCTCCGGTGGAGTACACAAAGTCGGTGCCGGCGTTCGCGGTTCTTGGGATCACGCCGAACTCTCTGGAAAAGTCCGGATCATTCGGGCCGAACGATCCGTCACCGAGGCGCTTGTCGGGCGAATTCGGACGGGCATTGCCGCCGGCCGGATACGGCGTACGCTGGGTGGCCGGATCGAGCAGGTTGGCGACGCGCGTGCTCACACGACCGCCATCGAAACCGTTGAACCAGTACAGCATTTCGTGACACCAGGATGAGCAGCCGTCGCCAGTGAAGTTGAAATCGAACTTCGCTCCCGACGAGATACCACCGGCCGCGAGCGCTGACACAGCCGCCCAATCAACCGTCGTGTTTTCTTCCGGCGTGCGCGGATAGTACGCCAGCGTCATCGCGGCCATGGTCCTTGCCAACTGCGCGACTTGTACATTCGTGTACGACGTGCCGTTGGTCCACGCACTTGGCGTGGTGAAGGTATTCGCCGCGGCCAACGTAGCCGCTTCGGCGAGCGATGCAACGGCGGCATCTCTGACCTGCTTGCGCGTTTTATACTCGAGCGTGGTGAGGTCCGTGTTCTCGTCGATCACGTACCCCTTGTCGTAGTTGAGCGCGATGCCCATCAGCGAGGCCCCGCGCATCAGCTGCGCAATTGTTTCTGCTCGCTTCGTGTTGGCCGGGCTGGTGATGACAAGGTTGTTCTTGCGGATGGCCGTCAGCACGTCTACGGCGGACGACATCGTGCTGTAGTAGCCCTGCCAGTAGCCGATCATGGTGGAGCGACCGGCCGAGGCCAGATCGTTCTGATATGGCCGCGAGTTGCGCGTCCCATCAGCGTCGATCGACGAGTAGAAGTTCATGTTGAAGTTGTTCCACGAGGCCGAGTAGGTACGAGCCATCGTGCTGAGCGGACCGCCCCCTTCCATGCCGTCGTAAGTGTTGAACCACGACCGCAGGGTGCCACCCGCCACCGCTTCAATGGCAGCCGGATCGGCGAGCGCGCGCTTGGAGTCGGGCGCGTTGGGGTTTTCCACATCGAGGGTGTTGCAGCCGGCGAGGAACAACGCCCCCATGCCGACCGCGAGTGTGCGATGTCGCATGAATTCATAACCCCGGTTGACGGCGCTCACAGTCCGAGCTCCAGCATGAACGTGAACGTCTTGAAAATTGGATACGTGAAGTAGTCGACGCGATACGCGAACGGGTTGGAACCGCCGCCCGACACATCCGGATCATAACCGGAGTACTTGGTGGAGGTGAACAGATTACGACCGACGATGCCAAGGCGTGCCGTGCGTCCATCACCCATGCCTACGCGCTTCACGAGCGAGGCCGGCAATTCGTAGTTCACGGCGAGTTCACGCAGACGCACGTAGCTGCCGCCTTCCACGAAGTAGTCGTTGGCGTCGAAGTTGTTGTAGAACGTGGCGTAGTACGTGGTCGGCTTCTTTTCGACTTCTGGCTTGCCGCGCTGGTCGAAAGCGGGGTCGCGCTGGTCGAAGAACGGCCACTGACGCGTGTAATTGTAGATGTCACCGCCCTGCACCCAGTTCACCACCGCCGTGACCGCGAACTTCTTCCAGTTCATCTGGGTATTGAAGTTCAGATTGAAGTCGGGATTGACGTCGCCGATCTCAAACAGCGTGTTGCCCTTGGCGTCGGCGAACTTGAGCGGACGCTCTGCTGACGTGCGCCAGCCGGTCTTGGCGACGTAATAGCCTTCTTCGTTCTGCACGTAATCGGCCGCTGTGCCCGAGAGTCGCTTCGACGCGATCATCTCGTTGACCTGCTCGGCCGAGCGGAGCCACCGGCTGCCGTACACGATACCGAACGGCTGTCCGGCGGCGAGACGGAAGATGGTGGTGTTGGCCACCGGTCCCACCAAGTACGGCGGCACGTCGAGGCTGCGCACGATCTGACGTGTGCGGTCACCGGCGACGTTCACACGCCACAGGAAGTCCTTCTTGCTGGCCAGCACCGCGCCGAGCAGGACTTCATGCGTCTTGCCGCCGAGCGAGCCGGCGTTGAGCCACTGACTCCGGAACCCTGTTGCCGCCGACACGGGCACGTTCAGGATCTGGTCGTCGGTGATCTTGCTGGAGTAGCTGTATTCGAAGGTGAAATTCTTGAGGAAGTTCACGTTCAAGCCGGCTTCGATCTCACGCGAGAACGCCGGACGGAGATTCGGGTTGCCAAGCGTGATCTTGACCGGGCTGCCCCCTTGAATGGCGAACTGCTCGTATTGCGCGTCGAACACTGGGCGAAGTCCTGCCTCACCGTAGGACATGCGGAGCTTGAGTTCGTCGACACCGGGAAGCTTGAAATCTTCCGATACGCGATAGGCGCCAGACAGACGTTTGAAGAGCCTCGAGCGCTGATCGGCCCCGAACAGCGAAGACTCGTCGCGACGAATGAGACCATCGACGATGAACTTGTCCTTGATGTCGAACGTGGTGATGGCGAAGAAGTTCTGGTTACGAATCGGCTGCGTATACGAGTCCGGGATGATCGGACTGTCGGGATCGCGCGAGGCGGCCGAGAACTCGGTCACGCGCGGCACCGTCAGCGACGAGGCGACGATACTCGTGCCGGTATTGTTCTGATCTTCATACACCCACGCCAACTTGGTGGTGTTGGTGAACCAGGACGTGGCCTTGGTGGCCGTCAGCGTGCTGCCGAGGTTGTAGGCCTTGGTCTGGTCGACATCGCTGGAAATGTTGCCCTTGTTGACCGTGCCCGTGGAGCCGATGTAGCCGAGCGGCGTGTAGCGGCGTAGTTCACGCGAGCCGCGATCGAAGTTCGTGTTGGCTTCGTACGTGAGCCACTGGAACGGGCGGTAGCGCACCTTGAGCGTGCCCGTAAAGCGGTTGCGGTCGTTCAGGTTCTGGATGTTCGACCAGTTGTACAGCGGGTTGGACACGTTGCCCGATGCCGGCGTTTGACGAATGGCGGCTTTGTACGGCGACCCGTTCGGGTTGTTCTCCAGCAGGTTGATGTTCGGCTCGAGGAAGCGGAGTCCGAAGAAGGCGTCGCCCGAGCTGTCATCGGCCGCGTCGGCCTTCGACTGGCCGAAGAACGCGCCCGTCTGCAGGTCGAGCTTGGGGTGCAGTTCGAGATCGAGGTTCATGCGAAAGTTCTGGCGGTTGAAGCCGCTGAGCAGATTCGCAATACCCTGATCCTTGGAGTTTTGAAACGATGCGTTGAAGTTCGACTTCTCGTTGCGCTGGCCGACCGAGATGTAGTTCGTCATGAACTGTCCCGAGCGGAACACTTCGCCGAGCTGGTCGAAGACCACCGGGTACGA
Source organism: Gemmatimonas sp. (assembly GCF_031426495.1). Taxonomy (NCBI): domain Bacteria; kingdom Pseudomonadati; phylum Gemmatimonadota; class Gemmatimonadia; order Gemmatimonadales; family Gemmatimonadaceae; genus Gemmatimonas; species Gemmatimonas sp. The sequence goes on from NZ_JANPLK010000049.1 coordinate 72,331, forward strand.
ATTGTCGGAAATCCGGTCGTCTTCTTGGATGCGATTGCCGTTCCCGTCGCGCGCGAACTCGCCTGACGCGGTGACTTTATACGGGTGCGAGAAGTTGTTCGGGATGGTTTTGCGGAGATCGTTGCTGCCGATCTCGTTGCGCACCGTCACGCTGGTCTGACCGGCGGCCAGGGTCGCGCCACGCTTGGTGAAGATCTGCACCACGCCGTTGGCCGCGTCGGAGCCATACAGCGAGCTCGCGGCCGCGCCCTTGATGACTTCGATGCGCTCGATGTCTTCGGAGTTGATGTCCGCGAGCGACAAGCGCGAGATCGTGCCGTCGACAATGATGAGCGGATCCTGGCTGCCCGTGAGCGACGTCGGACCACGGAGGCGGATACGCGGCGCGGAACCTGGCTCACCGTTCACCGCGGTCACGCTGGCGCCGGCCACGCGGCCGCTGAGTGCGCCGAGCGGAGAGGAGGCCGGCGCTTCTTTGATCTGTGCATTGTCGACAGCCGCCACGGCGAACGTGGTCTTCTTCTGCGACGTCGCTTCCGACACACCGGTCGTGACGATCGTTTCCAGATTGAGCACGTCCTTCTCGAGCTCGAAGTTCTGCTCACTGCGTCCGGCCGCGAGCGTGATCGAGCGGCGGATCGGCCGATAGCCGATAGTCCGCGCGAGGAGACTGACCGGTCTGCTGGCACGCGCAGGATCGACCGTGAAGGAGTAACGTCCTTGCTGATCGGTGACGGCCCCGGCCGACAGCTCTGTAATGCCGACCTGCGTCCCACCCAACGGTTGACCGTTCGAGGTGACGCGACCCGTGATGGTCATCGTCGCCTGTGCTTGCGCGGCGTCGGGTTTCAGTAAGAAGATCAATGAGGCGGCGGCGGCGGCGATGAACCGACGCGAAACATGTTGCATTCGTGCTCCTGGCCTTGGGAGTTTGTCCCGGTGGAGTGCGGCTTGTCGCCGTACCAAGTCGCTTGGACCCATGTTGCTATGTTAACCACGAACGTCACACTCTCGTCACCATTTGTCGACCTTTTTGTGGGACCAAGTGTATAAACTTGGTTCGACACCCCAATCTGGGACCAACTATGTCGGCTTTCCGACCCGCTTCCGCCCGTCGCACGCTATGGTTGTGCTCGCTTCGCTGCCCACGCGTGATCACGTGCTGCGTGGCGCTCGCCCTCCTGTCGACGCCCCTCGTCGCGCAGACCGGCAACCAAGCGGCAACCCTGCGCGGCCGGATCCTTGATGCCGTCTCCGGCGCGCCGCTTGTCGGAGCCACCGTGGCGGCGACCACCACCGGCGCGAGCGTGCAGACGGACTCAGCCGGACGGTATCGGATCGATGGCTTGAAAGTTGGAATTCACCGTTTTTTGGTGAGCGCGGCGGGGTACAGCCGGGGGTCGGTCACGCTCGCGTTCGCGCCACGCGAAGTAATGGAGCGCGATCTCGAGCTCGATCCGGTGGGACGCACGCTCTCGGCGGAGGACAGCGCCAAGGCGCAGGTGCTTCCCACGGTTCCCGTCACGGCGCCGATGTCGGCCGGACGGCGGTTCGACGACTTCGAGCGCCGTCGCACCACGGGGCGTGGGCAGTACCTCACACGCACTCAGCTCGAAGAGGGGCATTTCAGCACCCTGCAAGATGCCATGCGACCGCTGCGCGGCGTGCGCTACTCCTGCGCCGGTTCGACCTGCCTTGTGCAGATGGCCCGTGCCCCGTTGGGCTGCTCACCCGACTACGTGGTGGACGAGCGCGTGGACAACATGTTCGGGCCACTGGTGCCGGTGCGCGACATTCAGGCGATCGAGGTCTACACGGGCGCGAGTGACGTGCCGGGCGAGTTCGCCGGCACCAACGCCGGTTGCGGCGTGATCGTCATCTGGACCGCGAACGGTCGCGCGGCGAAGCGGAAGTAGGGTGCCGCGCCGCGTCATCGTGCTCGTGGCGGCCGTACTCACGGCGAGCATCGCGGCGGTCACCCCGCTGCTCGCGCAGCGCACGGCTCAGGCGCCAGGAAGAGCGTCCGTTGCCGCCGACAGCCTCGGCATCGACCAGTTCGCCGCCCTCGTTCGTCGACTCTCCGACAGCGGTGGCTACTTCGACACCGACAACTTGATCTCGAACGAATCGAGCTATCTGCATCCGCTCACCACGCTCGAGCGGCTCGGCGTGCGCGGCGGTGCCTACATCGGCGTCGGCCCCGATCAGAACTTCAGTGTCATCGCGCGCGTGACCCCGCACATCGTGTTCATCACCGATATCCGGCGCGACAACCTGCTGCATCACCTGTTGTTCAAAGCGCTGTTCGAGCAGGCGCGCAACCGCACCGAATACGTGGCGCGCTGGCTGGGTCGCACTGTCCCTTCCAACGTCGACGCGCTGCGCGACCAGCCGATTGATTCCATCGTCGCGTGGGCGGCACGCACGCCGGCCACGTCGGCCAGTGCCGATGCCGCCGTGCGCGACGTACGGACGCGCGTCATGCGCTATGACCTGGCCCTCTCCAGCGGCGACCTGGCCACGATCGAACGGTTTCATCGTGCGTTCATTGCACAGGGGCCGGCCCTGCGCTTCACCAGCACCGGCCGCGCGCCCCGCGAGTACTATCCCACGCTCGGTCAATTGATGCTGGAGCGGGATTTGAGCGGTCGGCAGGCCAGCTATCTCGCCAGCGACCGCCACTTTCAGGTGGTGAAATCACTCGAACGTCGCAATCTGATCGTCCCTGTGGTGGGTGATCTGTCCGATGCGAACACCCTGCCGCGCATCGGCACCGTGCTGCGCGAGCGTGGGGATTCACTCGCGGTGCTGTATGCCTCGAACGTCGAGGACTACCTCATTCGCGATGGCCGCTTCGCGGCGTATGCGGAGCATGTGGCGCTTCTGCCGCGCCGCGCCAACAGCGTGATCATCCGCAGCTGGTTCGGCGGTCCCGGGTCGCATCCGGCGTCGGTCCGCGGCTACTACACCACGCAGCTCGTGCAAACCGTCGCGTCATTCGCCGCCGACAGCATGGTGGCCCGTGTACGCAGCTATCGCGAACTGGTGCAGCGAAAATGGGAGCGATAGTCTCGCGCGGGTCGTACGGTGAATGATTTTGCGTTCACAGAGTCCCGCAGAGTCCGTCACACACCGCCGGTCTCAGCTTTGAGCGGAGCGAGCATTGTATACCCCAATCTTGCGATTCCGCACATTTGACGTAGCGTCTAAAGCTTCGCTCCCTCAGTTCGCCCACCTGTGGATGTAGTGGAGGATTTATGACGACTAGCACTCGATCCCCGGCTCACTGGTTTTTCTTGGTGGGCGCCGCACTCTCAATCACCGCATCGTGTTCACCGGCGGATCCGGCGGCGCCGAGCGTGGATGACGCCGCATCGGCCACCGACGTTGCGCCAGCTGCCTCGCGCCTCGGCGCCGACGTGTCCAAGTCGCTCGCAGCACTGCGTAGCGCCACGGCGGGCTTTCACGACGTGAACGTGGCCATCGCGGCTGGATACGCAAACCCCTCAGGTATTCCCTGCGTAGACAGTCCGCAAGGCACGATGGGCGTGCATGTCGTGAAGGCATCGCTACTGGATCAGGCAGTGACACCGAATGCACCGGAACTCCTGCTCTACCTACCGAAAGCCAACGGCGGCTTCAAGCTCGTCGCCGTCGAATATCTGGTACCAGTGCTCGTGCGCAACCTTTCGACCGGGGTCGTGTCGCCGTGGTTTGCGATGACTCCGTGGGGCGCCGGCTACGCGGTAGTTACACCGCGGCCATCGGTGTTCGGCGAGGCGTTCGAGGGTCCCATGCCGGGCCATGAACCTGGGATGCCGTGGCACTACGACAAGCATGTGTGGCTCTGGAACACGAATCCCAATGGGATGTTCAGCCAGTGGAATCCGTCGATTGCCTGCCCCTGACGCACGATGTCTTTTGCTCGCGACTTGAGCGGGACAATGTCTTCACGCGGGAAGGAACACCGGTCGTCGTGAGCAGGACTCACGCCGACCGGTGATTCTTCGTCGAGAACTCGACAAACACATTATTTCACCGAAGGTTCGAGGTTGTGTCCGTCACCTCGATCGCTTTCCACTTGCCCTGTTCGAAACGCCACACGCTGAGCGCACATCGCAGTGCGTGGCCCAGCACGATCGCCAACCAGATGTCGCGGGGCAGCAACGGCCGCGTGGCCTGCAGCGCCGTGAGCATGCCGATCGGAAGCGCGAACTGCGACACGAGCGTGATGAACAGCGGACTACGCGTATCGCCCGTGCCCTGGAGTCCGCCCGTGAAGGTGAGCGCAACGGTGATGAAGAGGCCCGACACGCTCAGATACGCCAACAGCTCGGTGCCGATCCGCACGGTGTCGGGCTGCGTGAGGCCGAACAGTCCGAGCAGCACCCCTGGAATCGTGAGGAACAGGATCCCCACCACCACGGCGATCACGAGCCCCATGCGGGCCGCCTGCCACACCGCCTGTCGGCTGCGCTCCGGCTGCTTGGCACCAAGATTCTGCCCCGCAATGGCCGCCGCCGCGCCCATGAGTCCGACCGAAGTCCAGGTGACGAGGGAGAACAGCTGTGAGTATCCGACGGCGTACGACGCCTGTGCTTCGGCGCTCATGCTAGTGGCGCCGATAAAGCGCAGCAGCATCACGCCGGCGATGTTCATGGCGATGCCCTGCAACCCGGTGGGCAATCCGAAGCGGAAGAGCGCGCGGATGATCTCCCAGTCGGGCTTCCAGCTCACGTGGCGGAAGTCGATGACCCAGCTGCCGTTGAACAGCTTGTAGATCGCGTACGCCCCCACGAGGCCGCTCGACAACACCGTGCCCATCGCGGCCCCGCGCGTGCCGAAGGCCGGCACGGGTCCAAAGCCGCGAATGAACAGCACGTTGAAGACGATGTTGCCGATGGTGACGGCGAGACCAAGCTTGAGCGGCGTGCGCGAGTCACCGGCCGAGCGCAGCGCGCCACCCAGCATGAAGAACAGCATCATGCCGAAGCCGAACACGAACATGATGCGCAGGAACGGCAGCGACTCCTTGAGCACCGCCGGCGTGGCGTTCACGAGACCAAGCAACCACGGCGCGGCGAAGTACCCGATGGGCGCCAGCACCCCGACGGACATGACCACCGCCAGCAGGAACGCCTGCGACGCGGCGCGATTCACACCAGCCTCATCTCCGGCACCGGCAAAGCGCGCAATGAGCACCCCCATGCCGCTGAACAACGACGCCAGAAAGACCATCACCACGAGAAAGATTTGCAGACCAACACCAATACCCGCGTTGCCGGCGAAGCCCACGAAGTGACCGACCATGGCGTGGTCGATCATGCCTTGCAGTCCGCCGATCATGTTCTGCAACACGGTCGGCCAGGCCATGCGCCACATAGCCGGGCCGATCGGTCCATCGATGATGGACCGATCCAGCTTACGCGCGGACGTGGTGGAACTAGCCAACGAGCGCCGGCTCACTCCGGCGCACGAGCGTGAGGATCGAGTATACCGCGACCGCCTCGCTCTCCTGATTCATCACCTCCACATCCCACTCCACGACGCCCTGCGGAATGGTGCCCTCCGGCGTGTCCTTCGCCGTCTTCTGCTTCACCGTGAGGCGCACGTGAATGGTGTCTCCCGGATACACCGGCTTGGTAAAGCGCAGCTTTTCCATGCCGTAGTTCGCCAGTACGGGGCCCAACGCCGGCTCCACAAACAAGCCGGCCGCCGCCGATACGATGAAGTACCCGTGCGCCACCCGCCCTTCGAAGACGCCGTTGCTGCGCGCGTCATCGTCGTTCATGTGCGCGTAGAACGTGTCGCCGCTGAGATTGGCGAACGCTTCGATGTCACCGAGCGTGATCGTGCGCGATTTCGTGATCAGGGTGTCGCCGATCTCGAGCTCGTCGAACGTCTTGCGGAACGGATGCACCGTGTCGGCATGCTCGTCCGCGCCCTTCGTCCACTCGCGCGTGATCGCCGTGATCATGCTGGGGCTGCCCTGCAACGCCACGCGCTGCATGTAGTGCGTCACGCCGCGCGCGCCGCCCATTTCCTCGCCACCACCCGCCCGTCCCGGTCCGCCGTGCACCAGCTGCGGCAGCGGTGATCCGTGCCCAGTGCTTTCCTTTGCGCTCGTGCGATCGAGCACGAGCATGCGGCCGTGAAAGGCAGCCGCTCCGAGAATGATGTCGCGCGCCACCTTCGGATCGGCGGTCACCAGCGAGCCCACCAGCGAGCCCTTGCCCAGGCGCGCCAACTGCACGGCTTCCTCGATCGAGTGATACGGCATGACCGTGTTCACTGGACCGAACGCTTCGATGTCGTGCGCTTCGAGACGCGTGAGCGGATTGTCGCACACCATCAGCATCGGCGCGAAGAATGCGCCCTTCTCACGGTCAGCACCGACCACGTCGAAGTCGCCGCCACCGAACACCAACTCCGCGCCATGCCGAATCATCTCGGCGGCGGAACGCACCGCATTGACCTGCGCGCGACTAGCGAGCGGGCCCATGCGCACCCCCTCGGCCGTCGGTGCGCCAATGGTCGTAGACGCGAGCCGCTTCGAGAGGGCCTTGATCACGTCTTCCTCCAGACCGGCGGGCACGATCGACCGACGGATCGCGGTGCACTTCTGACCCGCCTTCGTGGTCATTTCGCGCGTGACTTCCTTGATGAACAGGTCGAACTCTTCGGTGCCCGGTACCGCATCGGGGCCAAGAATCGAGCAGTTGAGCGAGTCGGCTTCCATGTTGAAGCGCACGGAATTCTTCACCACCGCCGCGCCGCTCTTGAGCTTCTGGCCAGTAGCCGCCGACCCGGTAAACGCGACGACGTCCTGCTCTTCGAGATGATCGAGCATGTCGCCGGCACTGCCGCACACGAGCTGAATGGCACCATCAGGGAGAATGCCGGTGTCCACGATGGTGCGGAACACCGCTTCGGCCAGATGACTGCCCGCCGTGGCCGGCTTCACGATGCACGGCACACCGGCCAACAGCGCTGGGGCGAGCTTCTCGAGCATGCCCCACACCGGGAAGTTGAACGCGTTGATGTGCACCGCCACGCCTTCGATGGGCACCAAGATGTGCCGCCCCACGAACGTGCCGTTTTTCGACAGCGGCTCGGTGGGGCCTTCCACGTGGAAGCACTCGTTGGGAAACTCGCGGCGTCCACGACTGGAATAGGCGAAGAAGGTGCCGATGCCACCTTCGATATCGACCCACGAATCGGTCTTCGTCGCACCGGTGAGATACGACAGCGCGTAGAAGTCGTCCTTGCGCTCCATCAGCACCTTGGCGATCGCCTTCAGCATCGCCGCGCGCTGATGGAACGTGAGCGCGCGCATCTTCGGGCCGCCCACCGAGCGGGCGTAGTGCATCATGGCCTTGAAATCGAGGCCGTCGCTGGACGACTCGCCGATCTTCTCACCGGTCACGGCGTCGAACAGGTCCGCCTTGCGGCCGGTGCCTTCGACCCACTGACCCATCGCATAGTTCTTGAGCAGGTACATCACGTAGTTCCTCCCTCGCGGGTGTCCTTCCAGTTCTTCAACACGCTCGATTGCGTGGGGCGATCAACGGGGATTTCGCGGAGCGGCTCGACCGCGCGCCAACTCGCGCGCATCGCCGCCGGCAACTGCTGATACAACTGTGTGCCCGACGTCTTCCACTCCAGCATGTCGTCGGTCACGTCCTTCACGATCTTGGCCGGATTCCCCACCACCACTTTGCGCGGCGGAATCTCCATGCCGGTCGGCACGAAGCAGAGCGCACCGACCACGCACCCCGCACCAACCACGGCGTTGTCCATGATCACCGCGTTCATGCCGATCAGGGCGTTCGCACCGATGTGCGCGCCATGCACGATGGCGCCATGTCCGATGTGCGCGCTGGCCTCGAGCCGCACGACCACACCCGGGAACATGTGAATCGTGCAATTCTCCTGCACGTTGCAGCCGTCCTCGATCACGATGCCGCCCCAGTCGCCACGAATGGCGGCACCGGGTCCGACATATACGTCACGACCGATGGTCACGTTGCCGGTAACCGACGCCTGCGGATGCACGAATGCCGATTCATGCACCACCGGGATGAAGCCGTCAAACGCGTAAATCACGGCGGTTAGACCCGCTCGATGATCATGGCGAAGCCCTGCCCCACGCCGATGCACATCGTGCACAGCGCATAGCGCCCGTTGCGACGCTGCAGCTCGCGCGCGGCGGTGAGCGCCAGGCGGGCGCCGCTCATGCCGAGCGGGTGACCGAGGGCGATCGCACCGCCATTGGGGTTCACCCGCGCATCGTCGTCGGCGACACCGAGTTCTCGAAGACAGGCCAGCCCCTGCGCGGCGAAGGCTTCGTTCAGTTCGATCAGGTCGATCTGATCGAGCCGGAGCCCCGCTCTCGACAACGCCAATCGCGTGGAGGGCACCGGGCCCATCCCCATGATGCGCGGCTCCACGCCGGCCGCCGCACTCGACACGATCCGCGCCATCGGCGTGAGGCCGTACTGCGACGCCGCCACGCCCGACGCGATCAGCAACGCCGCGGCGCCGTCGTTGAGGCCGCTGGCGTTACCCGCCGTGACCGAGCCCATGCCGTCGTGGCGGAACGCCGGCTTGAGCTTGGCGAGCGTCTGCATCGAGGTATCGGGGCGCAGGAACTCGTCCTGGGACACCACGACCGCATCGCCCTTCCGCTGCGGGATCGACACCGACACGATCTCCTCGGCTAACCGTCCCTCGCGCTGTGCCGCCGCGGCTTTTTGCTGCGACCGTACGGCGAAGGCATCCTGATCATCGCGCGACACGCCGTACTGCGCCGCCACGTTCTCGGCCGTCTCACCCATCGAGTCGGTGCCGTGCAGCTGCTTCATCTTCGGATTCACGAAGCGCCAGCCGAGGCTCGTGTCGAACAGCTGTACGTCGCGGGCGAAGGGCGTAGCGCCCTTCGACATCACGTACGGCGCGCGCGTCATGCTCTCCACACCTCCGGCGACATAAAGATCGCCTTCGCCGGCCTTGATGGCACGAGCCGCGCTCGCCACCGCGTTCAGCCCCGATGCGCACAATCGGTTCACCGTCTCACCGGGCACCGTGACCGGCAATCCGGCCAACAGCGACGCCATGCGCGCCACATTGCGGTTATCTTCGCCGGCCTGATTGGCGCAGCCGAGAATGACATCGGCGATCTGCGCCGGATCGAAGCTCGCCGAGGTCGCACTCACGCGCGCGAGCAGCGACACGATCGCGTGCGCCGCCAGATCGTCGGCGCGCACGGAACTGAGCGCACCGCCAATGTTGCCGATGGGCGTACGTAGGCCTTCAATGATGAATGCGTCGTTCATGAGGTCCGGGTCACAGCTGATGAGGAGTCGCCGTACGGTACACCGTGCCGCGAAAGTGTCCGACCAGTACGTCGGCCTGATTGCGAACGCTGACGTCGCAGAACGCCAGACGCTTCGTGGTGCTCTGTTCGACAGCGGTAGCGGTCAGCACATCACCCGGCCGCACGGCGACGGGAAAGCTGATGGAACAGTCGACGGCCACGCTTAGCATGCCACAGGCATTGGTGGCAAAGGCGAGCGCGCTATCGGCGAGCGAAAACATGATGCCGCCATGCGACGTGCCGAACCCGTTCACCATCTCGTCGCGAATGGTCATGCGCAGCACCGACGTGCCCACCTTGGACTCGACGACCTCGATGCCGAGCCACTGCGAGTACAGATCTCGCGCCATCAACGTGTTGACGACGTCGACGGCTGAGGGCGTGCTCACGAGTACCGCCGCGGGTCGAGCAGTGACGCGCCGGCCTGAACGGCGCGGCGCAAGCGGATGCTCGGGCGATAGCGATCGTCGCCGGTTTCCGACTGCAGCACCTGCAACTGGGCCAGCACGTTGGGGGCACCGATCTCATCGCCCCACTGCAGCAGGCCACGGGGATAGTTCACGCCGGTGGTCATGGCGAGTTCGATATCCTGCACCGACGCGAGCTGCAGATGCACCGCATCCACGGCTTCGTTCACGAGCATCGCCAGCACGCGATCCACGATGCGTTGCCCGAGGGCGGGATCGTCGTGAGGCGCCGGCGCCACCGCACCGTCGCGGTAGTCGTAGAACCCACGCTGGGTTTTCCGGCCCAGCCAACCGGCTTCCACCAGGCGCTGTTGGGCGTGCGACGGCCGATAGCGCGGATCGAGGAACATGCCTTCGAACACCGATCGTGTGACGGCGAAATTCACGTCGAGCCCGATGAAGTCCATGAGTTCGAACGGCCCCATGCGGAAGCCACCGATCGTACGCAGTGCCCAGTCGATGGTGGCGCAGTCGGCGATGCCTTCTTCGCGAATGCGCAGCGATTCACCGTAGAACGAGCGCGCCACCCGATTCACCAGAAACCCGGGCGTGTCGGCGGCGAGAACCGTGGTCTTGTCCCACGCCGTCGCGAGTGCGCGCGCCTCGGCGATCACCGTGTCCGCCGTGGTGATCGCCGGAATGATCTCCACCAGCGGCATGATCGGCGCCGGGTTGAAGAAGTGGACGCCCACGACGCGCTTCGAGTGCGTACACGATCCGGCCAGGGCCGCAATCGACAGCGACGACGTATTCGACGCCAGGATGGCCGTCGGGGCCACGATCGCTTCGAGTGCGCGCAACAGCTGCTGCTTGGCCGCGAGCTGCTCGATGATCGCTTCGATCACGAATCCGCAGGGAGCGAAAGCGGAAAGCTGCTCCGGGCTCACACCATCCACGTACGAGATGCGCGCCAGCACGGCGTCGGCCTGCTCGCGCGTCATGCGCCCCTTCTCCACCTCGCGGCTCAACGCTTTCGTATGGCCCGACCGCGCGCGCGCGGTCGACGCGGCCTGGGCATCGGCGAGCACCACGCTGTGTCCGTGTATGGCCGCGACCTGCGCGATCCCCGCGCCCATGGCGCCGGCACCGACCACGCCGACGACGGACTTCACCGTGTCCGTTGTCATGTCGCTCATGCGCCGCGGTACAGAGGCGCCCGCTTGTCGAGAAAGGCGCGCACGCCTTCTTCGTAGTCGGCCGTACGACCGGCTTCATGCATCGCGTTCGCCTCGACCTCGAGCTGTTCGTCGAGCGTATGCGAGAAGCTGGTCAGCATCGCGCGCTTGGTGAGACCGAAGCCGCGCGTGGCCTGCGTGGCCATCGAGGCGGCCATCGCCTGCACCGTCGCCATCAGCTCGGCCTTCGGCGCCACGTCCCAGATGAGTCCCCACTCTTTCGCCTTGAGGGCGGGAATCTTCTCGGCGAGGAAGAACATGCCCGTGGCGCGCTGCGTGCCCACCAGTCGCGGCACGAAGAATGTGCCACTGGTGTCAGGGATGAGACCGAGTTTTGCAAAGCTCTCCACGAAGCTGGTGTCGTCGGCCGCGATCGTGAGATCACAGGCGAAGGCCAGATTCGCGCCGGCGCCGGCGGCAATGCCGTTCACGGCGCACAACACCGGCTTCTCGATGGTGCGAATGGCACGGATGATCGGGTTGTAGCAGGTCCGCACGATCTCGCCGATATCCGGCATCGGTCCGTCGCCCTGCGGCAGCGCTTCGGCGAGATCCTGACCGGCGCAGAAGCCACGACCGGAACCAGTCAGCACGATGGCGCGCACGGCGCTGTCGCTCGACGCATCGGTGAGCGCCGCATGCAACGCAGCCGCCATCTCGCGGTTGAAGCTGTTGAGGACGTCGGGGCGATTCAGCGTCAGGGTGAGGACACCTTCACGCTGGTCGATCAGGAGGGAGGGAGTGGGTGAGGACATCTCTAAAAATACCATTCTCCCCGCGCGCGGGGGCCTCGAACGCGATTCACGGCTCCGTCCTCGAAATTGAACGTCCTGCACTCGCCAAGTGGGCTTCCTCGCGGTAGGATTGCCGTCAGCGACACGTTCGGGACCAACATCGGCCTGGAGTTCACGCATGGACGTCACCGTTTTGAGCTGGCTACAGAGCATCGGCTGGAGCGCGTTCACTTGGGCGCTCGGCGGCGTGCTGCTGGTGAACGGCGTGGCCTTGCTCGCCTTCATCTGGAAGGGCGAGCGCTCGCTGGTGAACGCCTGGACCGGCCCGGTGCTCGCCATCAACATCGTGCTCGTCGCGATCGGCATCGGCGTACCGATGGTCACGTCGGTGGCGCGGCTGGCAATTATCGGGATGCGCGGCGTGATCCCCGGCATCTCGATGTCTTCGCAATGATGGCGGCTCCGCTCCCGATCTGGGGGCCTGTTCGGCAGATTAATAGGCTATGCCTGCCAAGCCCGCTGTCCGGCCAGTCACCCGCGCCTCGTCTGCTTCACTGACGACTCCCCGCGCCGGGTTCGACTGGCGTCGCATCGCCTACGACACACTCGTGTCGCGCTCGCTCGACGAGGTCGAAGAGTCGACGAACAAGCTGCGCAATTCTGTGCCGCGTGAGCATCTGGTGCTCTACCAGTTCTCGGCGCGCGGCCACGACATGGCGCAAGTGATTCTGGGGTCGCTGATCGACGGCGTACACGACGGTGCCGGTGCGTATTACCGCTCGCGTCCGTTCCTGCTGTCGGTCGGCCTCTCGATTCCGGATGCGTTCGGCAGTCCACTCGGGCGCGCGGGCGGCTTCAGTGACGGTCGCGATATCGGGGTGGTGTGCAACCTGCCCAATCGCGCCGGGTGCACCGTCCTCCCGATGTCGGGCGACGTCGGCTCGCAGTACACGCCGGCCGCCGGATGGGCGCAGTCGATCACGTATCATCGCGACAGCTTGGGCGACGCGAGCTACGCCGGCTGCATGAGTGTCGCACTTGGCGGCGACGCGTCGGTGGCGACGAGCGGCTTCTGGGCATCGCTCACGATGGCGACCACGCTCAAGCTGCCGATGTTGTTCTACATCGAAGACAACGACCTCGGCATCAGTGTGCGTGGCGACATGCAGACGCCTGGTGGCGACATCGCGCGCAATCTCGCGTCATTCACGAATCTGTTTATCCGAAACGGTAGCGGCACCGACCCGCACGAAGCGGCCGGTCTGCTGCAGGAAGCGGTGGCGCACGTGCGCAGCGGCGAGGGGCCGGCACTGGTGCGGCTCACGGTTCCGCGCCTCTGCAGCCACTCGGGACCCGACAACCAGAAGGGCTATCGCACCGACGCCGAGCTCGCAGCCGATCAGGCGCGCGATCCACTGCCGAAGCTGCACGACTATCTCGTGCCCGCGTTCATGTCTGTGGCCGAGTGGGCGGAGCTTGAAGCGGAAGTGGCGCGTGACATCGCCGCCGGTCTCGATGAAGCGCGGGCGCGGGCCATCCCGAATCCCGCCACGATCGCACAGCACGTGATGGCCGACGAATCGCCCGATGTGGCGGAGGCGATGGGTGGATTGTCGCGCGCCGAGCGTGCCGCGCTGCCCAGCACCGAGATACCGAGCGACGACGGCGAATTGCTGCGTTACGCCGAAGCGATCCGTCGGACGTTGCGCCACGAGCTTGCCGTCAACCCAAAGGTCGTGGTGTTCGGCGAGGATGTTGGTCGCAAGGGTGGCGTTCACCTCGTAACGGAAGGGCTGCAGAAACAGTTTGGCAACGCACGGGTGTTCGACACGAGCCTGTCGGAAGAAGGCATCATTGGTCGCGCGGTGGCGATGGCGATCAGTGGCTTGATGCCGGTGGCCGAGATTCAGTTCCGGAAGTACGCCGATCCGGCCACAGAACAGCTGAACAACACCGGCACGATGCGGTGGCGTACGGCCAACCGATTTGCCGCGCCGATCGTGGTCCGTATGCCGGGCGGATTCGGTAAGGATGTTGGCGATCCGTGGCACAGCCTCAGCGACGAAGTGCGCTTTGCGCACGCGTATGGCTGGCAGGTGGCGATGCCCTCGAACGCGGCCGATGCGGTGGGTTTGCTGCGCGCCGCGATGCGGAGCCCCAACCCGACCATTTTCTTCGAGCACCGGTCGTTGCTGATGACCGGCGACGGCAGCGCCCGCTATCCGGGCGACGACTACGTGGTGCCTTTCGGCAAGGCGCGCATGGTCCGGGAAGGCACCGACCTCACGGTGGTGTCGTGGAGTGCCATGGTGCACCGATGCAACGAGGCGGCGGAATCGTTCGGTGATCGGGTCGAGTTAATTGATCTTCGTACCATCTCGCCGTGGGACCGGCAGTCGGTGCTTGCCTCGGTGCGGAAGACGGGCCGCTGCCTGATCGTGCACGAAGACAACATCACGGCCGGCTTTGGCGCCGAGATCGCCAGCGTGCTCGCGCAGGAGGCGTTCTGGCATCTCGACGCGCCGGTACGTCGGCTCGCCCCAATGGATATCCCGGTCCCGTATCACACGGTGCTACTGGACGCCGTCGTCCCCGGTGTGGAGTCGATCCAGGCCGAGATCGAGTCGCTGCTGGGCGTGTAATGGCTCATGGGGGTCGCCTGACGACCCCGACCATATCACCGCTGGTCCCGGTCCCAATGACCGCCGGGACCAACTGTGACGTATCGCACCGCTCCCATATGTCTTACGATTCAGTCGCCCTGCCCGGACAATTCCCTGGCGGGCGACCGGGCTATTGCTGTTCCCGTTCTTTGGCACTTACCACAGGATTCTATGACAAAACGACTGATCGGTCTCTCGCTGCTGACGGCGATGGCGGCGGTCCCCACGGCCCAGGCGCAAAACCTCGGCGAACGCATCGAAGTGGGTGTGTTCGGGCAGTACACCAAGATCGACGACAAGCTTCGCATCGATAACGTGGCCGGTATCGGCGCGCGCGCGGGTCTCTCCGTCTACAAGTGGTTGGGTGTCGAAGGTGACATTCAGGTCGGCAGCACGAAGGCCAACCGTGCCCCGAACGAAGACATCACCTATCGCCCGTTCCGCGGTCTGGCCACCATGACCGTTCCGTTCGTCCCGTCCAAGAAAGCGGCCCTGGTGCTCGGTGCCGGCTACGTGAACTCGGTGTACGCGGGCCGGAGCACGGCGAACGAATACGAGGAGGGCTTCTCGGCGCTCGTCGGTTTGAAGCTGTGCGGCAGCGGAAAGTGGGGCGCTCGTCTGGACGGCATCATGGACAACAATCCGTCGCCGAACGAGCAGAACCTCGAGGGCACGTCGCGCAACTTCGGCATCCGTGCCGGCGTGACGTATGCGCTGCGCGGCGGCTGCGCGTCGGTCGAGCAGTTCGACTGGGCGCTCAAGATCGATCCGGCCACGGCCACGATCAATCGCGGCAGCAATCGTCAGTTCGCGCTGTCGGCCGCCGACATGAAGGCGCGTCCGATTGAGATGCGGAAGGTGATGAACCTGACGTGCTCGTCGAGCGATGCGTCGGTGGCAACGGTGGACAACACTGCGAAGGTGACGGCCGTGAAGAACGGCACCGCCACCATCACGTGCAAGGGCATCGTCAAGAAGATCGAGCGTTCGGCCTCGAGCACGGTCACGGTTCCGGCGCCGGCGTGGAATCTCACGCTCACGCCGACCAGCGGTTCGACGGATGTCGGCAAGACGCTCTCGTTCGCGTCGAAGGCCACCGACGCCGATAACGTCGATCTCGGCGCGATCACGTGGAGCTCGGCCAACGCGTCGATCGCGTCGGTCAGCAACGGCACGGTGACGTGTAACGCCGCCGGCAGCACGACCATCACGGTCACCAAGACCGCCTACGGCACCACGCAGACGCAGTCGGCGACGGTGGCATGCAAGGCGCTTCCGGCGGCGCGTGTCGCGCTCGACGAGACGCTGTTCAACTTCGACAAGGCCGTCGTGCTGAAGTCGGGTATGGACACGCTCAAGGTCGTGCTCGACGCCATGAAGCGCATCCCGACGCTCCGTATTTCGGTGGAAGGACACACCGACTGGTACGGCGACGAAGGGTATAACAACAATCTCGCCAAGACGCGCGCCGCCGCCGTGATGGCGACGCTGCTCAAGCTCGCCGGCCCTGACGCCGCGTCGATCAAAGATCGCATTGTGTCGTCGAGCTTCGGCGAACAGTGCATCATCGCGCCGAATGGCGACGCCGATCCCGGCCCGCCGCGTCCGCGTGTCTCGGCGGCCAACAAGACCGCCCAGGCGCCGAACCGTCGCGTGGAGATCTGGCAGCTCCTGGACGGCAAGGGTGCGCCGAGCGCCTGCCGCTCAGCCGACGAGCGCGCGGGTCACGTGCCGTTTGGTGACCTGAAGTAGACGAACAACAACTGCAACCTCCCTAGTGAGCAGGGGGGAGGGTATCAGGAAGGAGGGTGCAGGAACCGCGAGCGGTTCACCTGCTTCCTGCCCCCTGATACCCTCCCCCCTGCTCACTAGGGAGTTTTCAGTCCAGAGATTTCAGTTCAGAGTGCCTTGAACTCGTCAAACGGCTGCCGACACGAATGACATACGTGAATCGCCTTGCACGCCGTGCTGCCGAACTCACTTTGCAGGCGCGTGTCATTCGAGCGGCAGAACGGACACTGCACCGCCACGCGTGAGCGTGTGAGCGTAATCAGTCCCTGCGGTTCGGCGCGCCCTGGCGGCGCGATGCCGTAGGCGCGGAGCTTTTCGCGCGCGTCGGGGCCGATCCAATCGGTGGTCCACGCCGGCGAGAGCACGAGCTTCACGTGCACATCGTGCACACCGCGAGCGACCAACGCCGTGCGGATGTCGGCTTCGATTTCGCGCATGGCCGGACATCCCGAGTACGTCGGCGTGATCGTGATCGTGACCGCGTCGTTCTGAATGGCGACGTCACGCACGATGCCCAGCTCAACAACGCTGATGACCGGGACCTCGGGGTCCATCACCGTGTTGAGGACCCCGTATATCTCGTTGGGACTCAGCATGCGTGGCGGCCTACCAGGAGGCGCCAGGATGCGAGCGCGCCACGATCTGCATGGCCGCCAGCATATGTCCCAGAGATTCGGTGTGAAAGCCGCGACGTCCGCCGCGACGCATGGCCGGGTCGGTCGGCAACGTGAGCGTAGCGCGCTGCACGACGTCCTTCACCATCGTGAGCCACAACGAATGCAGTGCGTCGTGATCGATAGCGATGAACGCCTCGGCGGCCACGGCGTCATCGACCGCGTCGTGGTCGAAGAGTTCGCCCGTGTAACGCCAGAGCGAGTCAAGCGCCTGCTGCGCGCGCTGATGACTCTCTTCGGTGCCGTCACCCAATCGCACCACCCACTCGCTACTGTGGCGCAGGTGGTACTTGTCTTCCTTGAGCGACTTGGCGGCGATGGCGGCGAGCCCTTCGTGTTCGCAGCGCGACAGCGCGTCCCACAGCAGCACGCTGTAGGCATCGAACAGGAACTGCCGCACCATCGTCACGGCGAAGTCGCCGTTCGGGATCTCCACCAGCAACGCATTGCGGTATGCCACGGCGTCGCGGAAGTACGCGAGCTTGTCGGCATCGCGGCCCTGCCTTTCGATTTCACCGGCGAGCGCCAGCAACGACGTGGCGTGTCCGATCAGATCGAGCGCCATGTTGGAAAGCGCGATGTCCTCCTCGAGGATCGGCCCGTGACCGCACCACTCCGACAGCCGATGCCCGAGCACCAGACGATCATCGCCGAGACGCAGCAGGTACTCGAACAGCGGGTTGGCAATCGGCGTACTGCGCGGAGCGGCCACCTGGAACGACGGTTCGGTCATCAGCGACTCAGAAGATGCGCACGCCACGCGGCGCGATATAGAACTGCGGATGGCGATACGGCTTGTCGTTACCCGGGTCGAAGAACGGACCGGCATCCGACGGCGCCGAGGCCACGATCGCAGCACTGGGCACCACCCACAGATTCACCGCTTCACCGCGACGCGCGTACACGTCGCGGGCGTTCTGCAGCGCGAGCTCGCCGTCGGGCGCATGCACGCTGCCCGCGTGTTCGAACGGCTCACCCTTGTTGGGCTGCGTGAAGACTTCCCAGAGGGGCCACTGACTGTCTGACATGGTCGAAATCCTCGGGTCAGGCCGCAGCCGTGGACGAACGCGCCTTCTGCTTGTCGGCGTAGGCCAATGCCGCGGCCCGCACCCAGGCACCGTCTTCGTGCGCCTTGCGACGCGCGTCGAGGCGTTCACGGTTGCACGGACCATTGCCCTTCAGCACTTCGAAGAACTCGCTCCAGTCGATCTCACCGAACTCCCAGTTGCCGGTCTCGGCATCGAGATGCAGATCAGGATCGGGCACGGTGATGCCGATCGCGATCGCCTGCGGCACCGTGAGATTCACGAAGCGCTGGCGCAGTTCATCGTTGGTCTTTCGCTTCACGCGCCACTTCAGCAGTTCGGCGCTGTTCGGCGAGTCGGTATCGCTCGGACCGAACATCATGAGCGATGGCCACCAGAAGCGGTTGAACGCTTCCTGCACCATGGCCTTCTGGTCCGGCGTGCCGTTGGCCAGCACCGAGCAGATCTCGTAGCCCTGACGCTTGTGGAAGTTCTCTTCCTTGCAGATGCGGACCATCGCGCGGGCATACGGACCATACGATGCCTTCGCCAGCACGGTCTGGTTCACGATCGCGGCGCCGTCGACCAACCACCCGATCACGCCCATGTCCGCCCACGACAGCGTGGGATAGTTGAAGATACTGGAATATTTCGCACGACCATCGAGCAACGCTTCGACGAGGTCGTGACGATCGACGCCGAGCGTCTCCGTGCCGCAGTAGATGTACAACCCATGCCCGGCTTCGTCCTGCACCTTGGCAATGAGCGACATCTTGCGACGCAGCGACGGCGCGCGCGTGATCCAGTTGCCTTCGGGCAACATGCCGACGATTTCGGAGTGCGCATGTTGCGACATCATCCGCGTCAGCTGCTTACGATAGCGCTCCGGCATCCAGTCCTTCGGCTCGATGCTTTCGCCAGCGGCGATGCGAGCTTCGAAGGCAGCCAGGAGGGCCGGATCCTCGGTGGGGGCGATCGGTTTCTGGTCCATACTTGGAATCTACCCACCGTAAACAGGGTTCGACAATCGGAGCGCGACGCTATTTTCCCTGTATGACGACAGACGCTCCCCGCCCCGCCAACAGTCCGGACGGTTACGTTCGTACCGCCATCGCCGACGGCATCGCCCGTATCGAATTCTTTCACCCGAAGAGCAACGCGCTGCCGAGTGCCATTCTGCGTGATCTCGCGGCCGCCGTCACGGCGGCCGGCGCGGATTCGTCGGCACGCGTGATCGTGTTGCAGAGCGGTGGCACTGGTCCCTTCTGCGCCGGCGCATCGTTCGACGAGCTCACCGCGATCGCCAGTCCGGAACAGGGTCAGGAGTTCTTCAGTGGGTTCGCCCGTGTGATCCTCGCCATGATCCGTGCGCCGAAGTTCGTGATCAGCCGTGTGCATGGCAAAGCGGCCGGCGGCGCCGTCGGCCTCATAGCCGCCTCCGATTTCAGTATGGCGGTCACCAAAGCGTCGGCCAAGCTCAGTGAACTGGCCGTCGGGATCGGTCCGTTCGTGGTCGGTCCCGTGATCGAAAAAAAGATCGGACTGGCCGCTTTCGGCGCGATGTCGGTCGATGCTGACTGGCGCGACGCCGCGTGGGGCGAGCGGCATGGCCTCTACGCCAAGCTGTTCGACGACGTGGCTGCCATGGATGACGCCGTCACCGCGCTGGCCACCACGCTCGCTGCCTCGAACCCCGAAGCGATGGCGATGCTCAAGCGGGTGTTCTGGGCAGGCACGGAGCAGTGGGAAACGCTGCTGGCCGAACGCGCGGGCATGAGCGGTACGCTGGTGCTGTCCGAGTTCACGCGGAACGCGATTGGCGCCTTCAAGACGCGGTGATCTCGTGACGAGACCACCGATTGTCGTCCTGCACGGCGCGTTAGGCAGCGCCGCGCAGATGCAGCCGATGGCCGACGCGCTGTCGGCGATCGGCGAGGTGCACTGTCTCGAGTTGCCGGGCCACGGTGACACGCAGCTGCCGGACGCCGCCACCTTCTCCATGGCGACCTTCGCGAACGCGTTGCGCGATGCGATCACATTGCGTGGATGGCATCAGCCGTTGGTGTTCGGCTACTCGATGGGTGGCTATGTGGCGCTGCTGCTCGAATCGCTGTCGCCCGGCACACTCGGCGGCATCGTGACGTTGGGCACGAAGTTCGAGTGGACGCCCGACGTAGCCGCCGGCGCAGCCGCGCGTCTCGACGCCGCGGTGTTGCAGTCCAAGGCGCCAGCGTTCGCCGAACAGTTGCGCGTGCGGCATGCGGGCGCTGGCGGATGGGAGCAGATGATGGTCCGAACCGCCGCACTGCTCGTCGCGCTCGGCGCCACGCCGCTGCTCACCGCAGAGACGTTGGCCTCGGTGCAGATCCCGCTACGCGTGGCCGCCGGGTCGCGCGATGACACGCTCGCGGAGGGGGAAGCCGGGCGCTTGGCGGCGCTGTTGCCGAACGCCACGTGTACGCCGCTGCCCGATGTGCCGCATCCGATCGAACGCGTCCCGACGGCCCTCGTCGTGGATCTGGTTGGTGGTCTCCTGCGCGACCTTTCCCGGAGCTGACGGTGTTTCGTTCCTTTCGCGTTCCCGAGAAGCTGTTTGCGCTGGCGATGTGGGCCGTTTCGATCACGTTCGCCGGCTTTCTGATCGGATTGGGCGGCAAGATCGTCGGAGAACTGCCCGGCGTCGATCAGCAGATCTCGCTGTCGGAGTTCGTCGATCCGCTCAAGCGCGTGCCGTTGATCAGCGCCCGCGATTCGCTGGTTGCGCTGCAGCGCTCCACGCAGGACGAGCGCGAGCGCGCTTCGCAGAGTCACCTGGTAGCGCGCAATGCGTATTCGTCGCAGCGCGAAACGTTCGACACCTGGATCGCCACGCGAACGGCTACTACCGATCCGTCGCAAGATCCCGAAGTGGTGTCGCGCACGCGTTTGCTCGACTCGCTCAAGCGCAGTGAGCGGGATGCCGAGTCGGCGGTCGAGCAACTCGACGAGCGACTGCTTGCCATCGCGCAAACGATCGAGAACAATCGGGAACGTGAGATGGAACTCGAACTTGCCGCTCGCGGGCAGTTCGAGACCGCACGCTTCTCGCAGGAATTGCGGGTGTTCGGCGTGCGACTGGCGCTCACGTTGCCGCTGCTCCTGATCGCCGGCTGGCTGGTGGCCCGCAAGCGACGCAGTGAGTACTGGCCGCTGCTACGTGGTTTCGTGCTGTTCGCCGTGTTCGCGTTTTTCGTGGAGCTCGTGCCGTACCTGCCGAGTTACGGCGGGTATGTGCGCTACGGCGTGGGCATCATTGCCAGTGCGGTGGCCGGCGTGTACGTAATCCGCGCGATGCGCCGCTATCTGGCGCAGCGGCAGCGCGTCGAGCAGCAGAGCGAGGGGGAACGCCGTCGGGCGCTGCCGTACGAAGAGGCGCTGCGCCGTATCGGCGCGGGTGTCTGCCCGGGATGCGAACGATCCATCGCCGGCGGACCGGCGAACCCCAGCAACTTCTGCGTGCACTGCGGCCTGCGCCTGTACGACCATTGCGCCAGCTGTCACACGCGGAAGAATGCGTTCTACCCGTATTGCCCCACCTGCGGTGTGCCGGCCGTCGATGTCGACTCGCCGACACCGACCAGCACCGCCTCCATTTCCCGCTGACATGATGCCCCTCCGCACCTCTCCGACGCGATCGTCGCTGCACGGTCTTCGCGCGCTGGCACTGCTGGCACTGGCGCTGCCCACGTGGACATCACCGCTCGCGGCCCAGCGCAACGCCACGCGCAACGCCAAGCGGCCTGCCGCGAATGCCGCACCCGCGGCCCCGGCACTCACCGCCGAAGCCATGCAAGGCATTCAGTTCCGCTCGATCGGTCCGGGCCTCGTGACGGGGCGCATCGCCGACATCAAGATCGATCCGAAGCATCCGAGCACGTGGTACATCGCTACCGCATTCGGCGGCATCTGGAAGACCACGAATCGCGGCGCCTCGTTCACGCCGATCTTCGACAACGGCGGCACGCACAACTCGTGCTGCATCGTGATCGATCCGAAGAACAGCGATGTACTGTGGCTCGGCACCGGTGAGAATCACAGTCAGCGCAGTGCACACTTCGGCGATGGCCTGTACAAGTCGACCGACGCCGGCAAGACGTGGACGCGCAGCGGGCTGGCGCAGTCGGAGCACATCGGACAGATCGTGGTCGATCCGCGCAACTCCGACGTGGTCTATGTCGCGTCGCAGGGACCGCTCTTCTCGGCCGGCGGCGAACGTGGCCTGTACAAGACCACCGACGGCGGCGCGACCTGGACGCGCAGCCTGTTCATCAGTGAGAACACTGGCATCACCGATGTCGTACTCGACCCGAAGAACCCGGACGTGGTGTATGCCGCGGCGTATCCGCGTCGCCGGCACGTGGGTCAGGCCATCGGCGGCAGTCCGGAAGGTGGCCTGCACAAGTCGACCGATGGCGGCAAGACGTGGACGAAGCTCGTGAACGGCTTGCCCACGGGCGACGTGGGACGCGCGGCGCTGGCCGTGGAAGGGCGCACCTCGCCGACGCAACTGTTCGCGTTCATCGAGGCCTCGGGCACACAGTCAGGCCTGTACCGCTCAACCGATGACGGCGCGACATGGGCGCGTTTCGGCAAGAATGCGGCGGCGGCCGGTGGCCGTGGCCCGGCGGCTGGAGGTGCGGGCGCTGCCGGTGGCCGTCCGGGCGCCCCGGTAGACAGTGCGCGGGCGGCGGCGGTGCGCGAGAACTGGTTCACGAGCGGACTCGGACAGTACTACAGCGAATTGTTCATCGATCCGCATCGCGTGGGGCACATCTACGAAGTGGCGACGAATCTGGCGCGCAGCACAGACGGCGGCGCCACGTGGGCCAACACGAACTGGGAGAACAAGGGCGTGCACGTGGATCATCACGCGCTCGAGTTCGATCCGCTCGACAAGAACCACATGCTGCTGGGCAACGATGGTGGCTTGTATGAAACGTACGACGCGGGCGAGACGTGGAAATTCCACGCCACGCTGCCGATCACACAGTACTATCGCGTCGGCATCAACAACGCGAAGCCGTTCTACTACGTGTGCGGTGGTACGCAGGACAACTTCTCGCAGTGCGGCCCGTCGCGCACCACGAACAGCTGGGGCATCCGCAACAGCGACTGGTTCAACATCGTGGGCGGCGACGGCTTCCAGGCGCGCGGCGACATGGAAGACCAGAATATTTTCTATGGCGAGTCGCAGAACGGCGGCCTGTCGCGCTTCGACATGCGCACCGGCCGTGGCCAGGCCATCCGCCCCACCACGGCGTCGGCCGGCGGAGACGATGCGGGCGCGGCCGCCACGCCGGATTCCACGCGCGCGGCGCCGACAGCGCGCATTCGCGACCGCACCAACTGGGATGCGCCGTTCGTGATGAGCCCGCACAATGCGGCGCGCATCTATTTCGCGAGCCAGTTCGTGTATCGCAGCGATGATCGCGGCGACACCTGGACGCGCATCAGCCCTGACCTGTCGCGCAATCTGAGTCGCGATTCACTGCCGATCATGGGCAAAGTGTGGCCGCGTGGATCGGTGGCGCTGAACGTGTCGACCACGGAGCTCAGTAACGCGGTCGCGGTGGATGAATCGCCGGTGATGGAAGGGCTGTTGTGGGTGGGCACCGACGACGGCCTGGTGCAGGTCAGCGAAGACGGCGGTAAGAACTGGCGCCGTATCGACGCCTTCCCGGGCGTGCCCAAGTTCACGTACGTGAGCGATGTGCATGCCTCGCCGCGCGATGCCAACACGGTGTTCGTCACGCTCAACAACTGGCAGCGCGGTGACTATGCGCCGTACATCGTGAAGAGCAGTGATCGCGGTCGCACCTGGACCAACATCTCGGCCAATCTACCGGCGCGTCATGACGTGTGGGCCATAGCGCAGGACCACGTGAATGGCGACCTGCTGTTCGTGGGCACCGAGTTCGGTTTGTTCACCAGCGTGGACGGCGGCAGGAGCTACGTGCAGCTCAAGGGCGGGTTGCCGATCACGCAGGTGCGCGACCTCACGCTGCACAAGCGCGAGAACGACGTCGTGCTGGCCACGTTCGGCCGCGGCTTCTATGTGCTCGACGACTATTCGTCGCTGCGCGAGATCACGCCGGCCTCGATGACGGAGGAGGCGCGCCTCTACCCCATGCGTCACGCGTACGCGTTCACGCCGGGTGGCTTGGCGCCGGCCGGCGCCGCCGGCGTACTGGCGATCAGCGGCAACTACAGCACGCCGAATCCGCCGGTGGGCGCGTGGGTGACCTACCACGTGAAGGAGGCGCTGCCCGCCGATGCGAAGCTGGTGCTTGCGATCAGCGACAACGCCGGCAAGGTGTGGCGCCGCTGTGAGCTCGACCGAACGGCCGGACTGCGCCGGTTCACGTGGAATCTGAATGGAGATCCAGTGGCACCGGCGGCGGCCGCTGCAGCCGTTCCGGCCGGCTCGCAACGGCCGGCGGGCGCGCCGGTGCCTGCCGACAGCAGCGCACGCGCGCCGCGCCCCGCACAAAACACGCTGCCGCTGTGCGTTCCGCCGGCGCCGCTTGGACCGGGCGGCTTCGTGTTCGCCGGTGGATTCGGCGGCCGCGGTGGCCAGGCCCAGCGGGTGCCCATGGGCGTGTATAAGGCGATCATTTCCAAGTTGGTGGGTACGACCAGCATACCGATCGGACCGAGCCAGTCGTTCGCGGTACTTTCGCTCCTCCAATAATCGCGTTGCTCAACAACATCGCTGGTCTTCGTGCGTCCATGTTGCTTGCGCTCGGGCTGCTGCTGCCCGGGCGCGAGTTGGCCGTCGGCCGGTCCGCGATAGCGCATACGCCGGCGCCGGCGCCGGGAGAACGGCGCGTGGCGGTGGCGCCGGCTGAGACGCTAAGTGTGAGCGGCGGCGCCGTGGGCATGTCGCGCGGCGATGTGGTGGTGCTGCTGCTTCCCGGCCCCGTCGGTTCGGCCTTCTCCATGCGCAGCGTGATGCGGGAGCTGCAGGCCCGCGGCATCCAACCCCTGGTGGTCGATGCCTTGGGTATGGGTGCGTCTACGCGACCCAAGGGCGCCGACTACACACTCAGCGCGCAAGCGGCCCGCATCGCGCGCGTTCTCGAGGCGGAACTGCCGCCAGGCGTGGCGGTCGTCGTGGCCGCGCAGGGTACCAGTGCCACGATTGCGTTGCATCTCGCCGCCACCGATACCGCGCGCGTTCGCGGCGTGGTGTCGATGGCGGGCGGCCCGATCGATAAGCAGGGCACCTCGGGCATACGCACGGCCCTCACCTTTGCGGCGTTGCTCGACAACCCGATCGGACGTGGATTCGCCAAGCGACGGTTCGTGTCGGCGCTGCGCGATCAGAGCGCCGATGACCGGTGGCTCACCAGCGATGTCGTGAAGCAGTATGTCGCGCCCATCGAAAATGACCTGCGCGGCCTGCTGCGCACGCTGGGCGCCATGCAGGCGGCCGTCGAGCAGTTTCCGATCGAATCACGACTCGCGCGGATCACGGTGCCAGTGCGGCTGCTGGTCGGCGACAAGCCGTCGCCCAGCGCGCCGAGTGCGGCGCAGGTGGCCCTGCTGCAGACGCACGTGAAGCGGTTCGCCGTCGACACGTTGCGGCCCGGCGGCACGATGCTGCACGAGGAGCGCGCGGCTGACGTGGCCCGCGCGATCGACGAGATGGTGCGCGGCGCGCGAAAGTAGCGCGGCGCTGGCGTTACTTCTTGCGCGTGCCGTTGAACGTCGCGCCGCCCTGACCGCCGAAGTCCAGATCGCCCTTGAGATGATCGGCATCGACGATGGAGCCGCTGAACGTGAACGTCGCTCCGCCTGACGTGTTGGCGGCGAACGTGAACGTCTGTCCCTTCACGATGCCCTTGAACGGCAGCGTGCCCATCCGGCCCGACGTGTAGGTGCCGGACAGCGAATCGCCCTGCTGCGTCATCGCGACGGCCGATACGCCGGTCCCGTTTTCGGTGACGACTTCAAAGGTCCAGCTGCCGGTGAGATCGACCGCAAGGCGCTGCGCAGCAGCCGCGACCGACGTGGATACGGCGATGAGCGAGGCGGTGGCGACGGCAATGACGCGCGAAGAAAACTGCATAACAGGTTCCGTGAGGAGAGTGAATCGAAGCGCGGATTGATCAGCGACGCAGGCCGGCGCCGAAGGGCGCCACGCCGGGAATCGTGATCGGCAACTGGCCGGTGATCGGCGCCTTGCCGAGCAGTGCACGCGCCGCCGCCCGTTGCGAGAGCGACCACGGGCTCCAGGCAAGCAGATGCGCTTCGGTGAGGGGCAAACCGAGCTGCAGGTACGGATTGTTGAACGACACCAGCACGACTTTCGTGTTCGCCGCGCGCAAGCCGTTCAGCAGCTCCGGCAACCCACGTGTAGGAACCATCGACGCGGTGTTGGTACTCGCTCCGATGTAGCTCGACACGATCACGAGATCGGCGCCACGCGCGATGGCCAGCGCGTTGTCGACCGACGCCGGCAACAGCGCCGGTTCCGGATTGATCTTGTACGTTCCGGTGCCGCCGGCGGCCGCGCCCGCGGTGTTGTCCGCCACCGTTTCCGGGCTGAGCGTGAGCGACAAGAGATTGGCGAAGGTGCCCTTCAGCTCCGCATCGAAGATGCGACCGGCGCTGAGATCCACTCGCGGCGTGACCGTGATGCTGACCACGCGGCTGGCGGCCGGCATCTTGAAGGGCACCAGCGCCATGGAGTCGCGCACGAGCGTGATCGCCTTTTCGGCGGCGACGCGAGCCGGCGCCGTATTGGCCGCGACACCGACGCGAGCCCGCACGCCTTCCACACTCACGAAGCGCTCGCGGTCGAGTCCGAATTCGTGCTTGGCCATGAGCAGCTTCTTCACCGAGGCATCGATGCGCGCTTCGGTGAACCGCCCCGACGCCACACCGTCCACCACCGCCTGAATCGAGACTTTGGCATCACTGGGCATCAGCAACACATCGTTGCCCGCCACCACGGCGCGCTGTGTGGCTTCCGCCATCGTCATGTTGCCGAGCACGCCATTCATATCGAGCGCGTCGGTCACCAGCAGGCCGGTGAAGCCCATCTTGGTGCGCAACAGATCGGTCATCACCGTCGCGCTCAGCGTGGCCGCCGTATGCGTGGTGTCGAGCGCCGGCAGGTCGCCATGAAACGTCATCATGCCGCGCACGCCGGCGTTGATGGCCGCCTGAAACGGCCGCAGCTCCACGCTGTCGAGCCGCGCGCGCGACACGTTCACGCGCGAGAGTTCGAGGTGCGAGTTCTGCTCGGTGTCGCCATGTCCCGGAAAGTGCTTGCCGGTGGCCATCATGCCGTGTTCCTGGATCCCGCGCACCAAGGCCGCGCCCATGCGCGACACGAGCGCCGGATCTTCACCGAACGATCGGGCGGCAATCACCGGGTTCTTCGGATTGTTGTTCACGTCGAGCACCGGCGCGAACGCCATGTGGATGCCCATGGCACGTCCTTCGATGGCCGTGACACGCCCCATCTCGTAGGCGAGCGCGGTATCGCGCGACGCACCGATGCCCATCTGATACGGGAACGATGTCGCCCCACCGAGTTCGATGGCATTGGGCAGGAACCAGCCGCCGCGGGCGCGGAAGGCCGCCCCGGTCTCGAGGTCGGCACCGACCAACAGCGGCAGCTTGGACACCGCTTGCAGCGCGTTCACCTTGGAAGCGATATCGAGCGGCCCGCCCACCGACACGATGATGCCACCGAGCTCCTGCTCGCGAATCAGACGTTCGATGTTCGTGTACGCGGCCGCGTCGGTGGCGGTGTAATCACCCAGCGTCCAGATCCATACCATCTGCGCCGCTTTCTGGCGCAGCGTCAGCGTCTTGAGCACCGAATCGGCCCAAAAGGCATCGGCGGCGGCATTTTTCGGCGCCGCCGCGATCTCCATGATCGGGGTGATCGGCTCCGAACGTCGCGAGGTCGGCGCGGCCGCCGGACCACGACCGGTCTGGGCGGCGGAAGCACACGCGGCGCTGACGAGCACCGCCGACAAGGATAGGCGGGCGAGTGGCGAAGTCTTCACGATCGAGGGCAGGCGTAGTCGGGCGGGAATGGATGCTGTTCTGTCAGAAATCTACCCCATACGAGCCAATTCGTGGCCGGCCGAGTATCGTCCCCCATGGCCTGTCGCGTCCCCTTCCCTCGAGCCGTCGTCGGCGCCCTGCTTCTCGCCGCGGCGACGTTGCGTGCCCAGTCGACCCCGACGGCGGCCGCCGCGACCGCGCACACGTGGAGCGATCGGCTCAAGAAGATTCCGCTTTACGAGGGGTGGCCGCTCACGCTGACGCTGTCTGGTCAGGCGCGCTGGCGCGAAGAGTTCATGCGGGGCTACAACGTGGGCACGCTGCACGACGACTACGGCTTCACCCGCCTCATGGTGGGCCTCGACGTGCAGGCCGGCCAATCCAAAGGGCTGCACGGGCGCGTGCTCGCGGAGCTGCGTGACGCGCAGGCGCTGAGCCGTACGTTACCGGGAGGCACGCGAACGACCGACGGTGACCGTCACGACATTCAGAATCTTTACGCCGACATCGGCTACGGCCGCTCGTTTGTCCGCTACGGACGTCAGGAGGTCTCGCTCAACCGTGAGCGACTGGTGGGCGTGCCCGACTGGGCCAACACGCGTCGTGGTTCAGAGGGTACGCGCGCGCAGCTTGTGCGTGGACGGCTGGTGCTGGAGGGTGCCGACATCCGCCCGATGATCGTGCGACTCGATCGCGGCAATCGCCCCGATAGCACGGCACGACTTCGCACGCTGTCGCTGGGCTCCGCGACCGGCGCGTCGCGATTCGCGCGCGGGGTACCGACGCAGTGGAACGGCTATTGGTACGAACAGACCATCCGCACCTCGTCGTCGTTCACACGGCGGCTCACCACCGGTGCCCGCACGCTCTGGCAGTTCGGCACCCCCGCGGCCTCGCGCCTCGTGACAGCGATGGAACTCGAAGGCGCGGTGCAACGAGGGCATGCCGGCACACGTGAGCTGCAGGCGTGGTTCTGGGTGGCCGAAGCGCAGCTGCAATGGCGACGCGTGCGCGGCACGCCGTCGCTCGCCCTCGGCCTCGAGGAAGCCAGCAGCGATCGACCAGCCACACCGGGCAACGAAGCGTTTGCGGTGCTCTATCCGGCGGCGCATCAGCATGGGGGATTTGCCGATGTGATCGGACGCCCCAATGTGACCGAGGTCCATGCCATCAGCAGTTGGGACCCGCTGCCGTCGCTCTCGCTGCGCGGCGCGTGGTACCGGTTCGACCGGCGCCGACTCGACGATGGCGTCTACAACAAACAGAACGCACTCTTCCGGGCGGCCAGCGGCTCGACCGCCCGTCATGTGGCCGACGAAGTCGATCTCACGGCCGCCTGGAAGGCGACCACCCATCTGCGCGTGCTCGTTGGTGGTGCCACCGTGCTACCCGGCGCGTTTCTCTCCAGCACGCCCGGGGGAGCCCACGTGGAGCATTGGGGGTATCTCGGTACGACGTTCGCTTTCTAGTTCACATCTCCCCGTCCATCTCTCCGATGTTTCGATCACTCTTCGCGTTCATGATGGCCGTACCTGCGGTGCTCGGTGCGCAGGTGCGTCCGGCTACGCCGGTGCCGCCACCCACCCGCGCGCGCATTGTCGGCAGCGTGTTCGACAGCGCGGCGACGCAGTGGCTGGGCGGGGCCACGGTGCAGTTGGTGGACGCGGCCAATCCATCGAACGTGCGTACCGCCATCGCCGCCGCCAACGGACGCTTCGCGATGGATTCCGTCGCCGTGGGCACGTATCTGATCGGCTTCTTTCATCAGCGACTCGACCAGCTCGCGATTGAAGCGCCGCTGTTTCGGGTGAACATCACCACGCCGGAAGAGCTCGACGTCCCGCTGGCAATACCATCGGCCGAGTCGATCATCACCAAGCGATGCGGCCCCGGTGACCCCGAACAACCGATGGGGCTCTATATGGGCTTCGTACGCAACGCGGCCACGAATCAGCAGGTGCCGGCGTCGCGCGTGCGCGCTCAATACACCGAGGTCACGGTCGGATCGCGCGGCGTGGAACGTCGCTATCCATCGCGCTTCGGCAGCAGCACCGACGATGGTCTGTTCACGCTCTGCGGTGTGCCGCGCAACGCGCCGATCACGGCGCGCGCCTATGCAGGCACCGACTCCACCGGGTTCATCGAGCTGCGCGTACCACGCAACGGCTTGCTGGTGCGTGATCTCGTGATCGGCTCGACTAACAAGGGCACGGGTGCGCTGCGCGGTACCGTGAAGAGCACGAGCGGTAAGGAGATCGCCAGCGCACGCGTGGTGCTCTGGGGGGCCAGCGGCAATGGCACCAATACGACGAGCGGCCAGTATTCGCTGGACGGGCTCCCCACAGGTACCCAAATGGTGGAAGCGCGCGCCATCGGCTACCAGCCGATGCGGCTCGTGGTCGACGTCCCCGCCAGCGACGCCGCGACGGCCGACATCACGCTCGAAACGCTGGTCGCCACGGTCGACACCGTGCGCGTGCGCGGTGACCGCGTCTCCAATCAGATTGCCGAATTCGAGAAACGTCGCCGCGCCGGTTTCGGGTCATTCATCGACGAGAATCAGTTGAACGCGCGCGCCCCGATCTTCATGGCCGACATCTTCCGCTCGGTGCCGGGTGTGGTGATCGCCAGTGGTCAGTCCCCGCAGGGACGCGTGATGATGCGCAACAACGGCGGCACCTGTGCGCCGGCGGTGTTCCTGAATGGGATGAACGTGCAGGTACCAGATGGCAATCTTGACGCA
Source organism: Gemmatimonas sp. (assembly GCF_031426495.1). Taxonomy (NCBI): domain Bacteria; kingdom Pseudomonadati; phylum Gemmatimonadota; class Gemmatimonadia; order Gemmatimonadales; family Gemmatimonadaceae; genus Gemmatimonas; species Gemmatimonas sp. The sequence goes on from NZ_JANPLK010000049.1 coordinate 103,044, forward strand.
ATCATGAATTCGCAGGAAGTCCTGGCGGTGGAGGTGTACTCACGCACGTCCAGCGTGCCCCCCCAGTTCGACTCACGGAATGGTTGCGGCTCGATCGTCGTCTGGACGGGCCCGCGGAAGCAGCGCCGCTGAGTTCACCACGAAGTCGGTGTGCGTGCTTGAGCTTTCGGCGACCAAGACGCACACTGTAACATGGTTTATCCGTCGAAGCTGTCGCGCGAGAGCGTTGTCGGGGCGGCCCTCTCCCTGATCCGGGAACAGGGCGCCGACGCACTCGGCATGCGAGCGGTAGCGCTACGCTTGACCGTTCGCCCCGCGTCCTTGTACAAGCATGTGATCGATCTGGCTGGTCTGCAGGCCCTACTGGCCGAGCATGCCGCGGCCGAGCTGCTGGCGGCGATAGACGGCGCGATCGCGCGCGCGCCACGCTCGGCGGCCGTCGAATCACAGAAGATGCCGATGCTGTTCATGGCGAATGAGTATCTGCGGTTCGCCCGCGAGCAGCCAGCGCTGTACGCCATGCTCACCACGCCGGGGGGCCTGCTGACGTCGGCAACCCCGACGTCCGTGACAACGGCGGCGATCGCGAATGCGATCGCGCATACGATTCCGCAGACCGCGCGCGCGGCGCTCTCGAAGCGTCTGATGCAGGTCGTCGGGGAGCTGACCGGCGCCACCGACGACGCCGAGGCGGCCGTCGCCCTGTGGGCCTTCCTGCACGGGTTCATCACGCTCGAACGGGCCGGCATGTTTGGCGCGAGCAGCCCCAAGGGCGGTTTCGCGCGCGGTGTGCGCGCGATGGCCGCCGGCTTGCGCCGTCCCGCGTCGGGGGGACATCCGGCGATCGCCGAACCCGAGCCCTCGCGAACAGCCGACGGCGCGACGGGGTAGAATAGCGAAGCGGTGCCAAATGATTCGAACGGGCTGCCCCGCTTCCCGGTGCGATGCCCGTCTTCCCAATGGGTCGGAGAGCCCGATGCCTGCCATGCTGACCGAACCGAACCGTTGCACGCGAGACGTCGCTGGCCTGCCGCGGCTGACCGCGTGGCTGGCGTCTTTCCTGATGGTCGCCCTGCTCTCCGCGTGCTCGCTCACCAAACTCGGCGGACGCGGCTCGCCTCAGGGCACCGTCTCACTGGTCGTGGAGAACCGCGGCTACTACGACGTGAACGTGTACGTGGTGCGCAGCGAAGGCGCGCGCGGTGCCCGGCTGGGCACGGTGAACGGGGGCGCCACGGTCACGTTCAAGGTACGTGAAACGGACCTGCAAGCCGGCGGACTGCTGCAGCTGCAAGCCCGCGCGATCGCCGGTCGTTCCTCGTGGTTGTCACCAACGCTGGTCGTGAGCAACGGTGGCGTCGTGAAGTTGGACCTCATCGCGATCGGTACCACCGACCTGAGTCAGAGCCAGATCTACATCGTCCAGTAGGCTAGCGCTTGAGACCACGCGCCGTCGCACCGGCTTTCATGATGCGACCACGATCGTCCAGTCGCGCAATGTTTACCTCGATCTTGCGCACGTAGTCCAGCGTTTCCAGGTGACGCCAGCGCGGCACCGACGCTGCGATCTTCTCGATGTTGCGCCACTGTCGCGGATCGAGCTGACGCTGACGGGCGCGTCGCTGGGCATTCAGCAGCGTGCCACGTCCGGCGTTGTAGCTCGCGAACATGAACTGTCGTCGGTCCTCGGCGATCGAATCGTTTTCCCACCGTAGCCAGAGTCGTCGATCGTAGGCGATGCCGGCCTCGATGTTCAGCTCGGGATTGTCGATCAGCGCGAGGTCGGCGTTCTCCGACGCGATTTCGCGATACGTGCTCGGCATGAGCTGCATCAGGCCGCGCGCCCCGACTCGACTGCGCGCCATCGGATCGAGATTGCTCTCGGCCATGCCCTGCGCTTTAAACAGTCGCCAGTCGAAGGCCGGTCCGAAGGAGCGCTTCGCCGCCTTCCGAAACGTGTCGTCGTATCGGTCGGCTGGATCGTGCGGCTGCGCCGACGCGGTCGGCGCCTGCAGGGCACCCGCGACGACCAGGGCCAGCAGCCGCCAAAACACGCGGCGCCTCAATTCAGCGCACCGCCCACGACGATCGCCACCGAGACGAAGATCGCCGCCACGAACAGCCCCACCGCCACGTTCCCCTTCTTCAACTCCTCCGCGAAGTCGACCTGCGGCGTGAGGATGTCGATGATGCGATACGCCGCGAACATGAGCACCACACCGAGCGTGGCGTACAGGATATTGAGCCCGACGATCGACCATTGCATGCATGAACTGGCAGAAGGAGAAGGATGAGCCCGCGTCCGGAAAATACCCGGGAATCAGCGGCGGCGCGCTGTGATCAGCACGGCAATGTCATCCGGACGCGGGTTGATGAAATCAAGCCGCACGCGTCCATCGGGCATGGTACTCACGGTTGCCGGAATGGCGCTGTTGGTAAGCACCCAGCCAGTCGGCAGCACCACGGCATTGGCCGGACGCCCAAAGCTGCGGTCCCACACCAGCTCATCGCCGGTCACGCGGTATCGGACACTATCAGTGTATGTCTCCGACATGCGCAGGCGCGTGGTCGCGCCCGGGGCCACCGGAGCGAACCGAAACACTACAATCTCCGTGTTCGGTGTGACCGCTTCCCCGATGTCGAGCTTGGCCGCCGTGATCGCGGCGCCCTTCAACACATCGAGCCGCAGCGGTTCACCGGTATCGAGATTGCGTGCCGACGGATTCGACACGCGGCTACCGGCGCGCACCACGTTGATGTAGTGATCCGTTCCGGCGCGCGACTCGGTGTAGTCGTGATACAGGTCGAAGGCATGCGTTTCCGGCTGCTGCAGGAAGTACACGATCTCCCGCGACTGCACGGCGCGCTCACTGAGCCGCGCCTGCACGGTCGATCGCACGGCCCCCGTCGGCGCGGCCATGGATGCGACCGGACGCGCGCGCAGGATCAACGGCGCTTCGGCAGGCGTGCTGTTCCAGAAGCTGATGGCGATGCGGCCGTCGGCCTCCTGCAACACCTGCGACGGATAGTTGCACGATTCGAGCTCATAGCCCTTCGGTAACACCACCGCATTACGCTTGATGCCAAGCGGACGACTGAACACGAGGGTCGTGCCGTCGGTGAAGTAGCTCTTGGCGTCTTCGTAGGTCTTGTCGATCAGCACACGCGCTTCGCCACCGTTGGCGGGCACGGGTCGCGCCAGGGTGACGCGGATGTATTGCTGCAAACTGTCGGACACGCGCACACCACCGGCTCGTGCCGCGGCCGCCCCGACCACGTCGAACACCAGCGGCTTTCCCGTGGTGCGGTCGCTCACGCGTTCGTCGGTGGCGATACTGCCCATCCGAATCGGATTGAAGTAATGCGTGGCGCCGGCTGTCGTCGCGGTCACGTCGTATACAATGCGAAACTTGGCCGTACCGGGCGCCAGCAGTTCGTAACGCGTATATGCATCGGCCTCCGTCTGCCGTGGCGGCGCCGTCTGTGCGCCAACGCGCACAGAGGGCACCAGCGCTATCGCGATGGAGAGCGCACGGACCCGCCTGAGGAGTACAGCGTTCATGAGGGTTGCACGAGATGAGGAAGTAGCCTGACGGTGTGATCGAACGGCAAAACTGCGGCCCAACGACCGGCAGCGGAAGGCGAGCGCCTCCGCTCGCCGGGCGACCAGCTCGGATATATTTACTCCCGGAAACCGCACCGCTCGCCCCCTACCCGAGCCTCCTGTTTATGAAGTGTTCGATCACCGTTGCGCCGCTTGTCCTGGCACTGGCGACTCCGCTGGCCGCCCTTCAGGCGCAAGCGACGCCGAAGATTGCCCGTCTCGTGATCACACCCGCCAGCCGGACGATCACCGCCGGCGACACCATGCGCCTGCGCACGGAAGCGCGTGATGCGCAGGGGAACGTCCTGTCCGGCGTTACCGTCCGCTATCGTTTGGGCGGCTCGGCGCGATTCGAAGGTCGGGTGGATTCCCTTGGCCTCGTCACGGCCAGCGCCACGGCGATCCTGCCGGTCACGGTCACGGCCACCATGCCGGGTGCCGCGCCCGCATTCGAAGTCATCGAGATTACGGCCGTACCGGGACCGGCCGCCCGCATCGACCTGTCGCCCAGCACCCCGAAGCTCGTGGTGGGTCAACGCGTCCGGGCGACGGCGCGCGCGTATTCCGCGAACGACGACGCACGCGGCGACCGCGTGACGTGGAAGAGTGAGAACCCGGCCATCGCGAGCGTGAGTGCGACCGGCGTCATCACGGCGCGGCGGGCCGGGAGTACGGCGATCGTGGCCACCACCGGCAGCGCATCGGAGCGCCTTCGCGTTACGGTCGCGACGGCGGCGTTGTCGTCGTTGACGCTCACTCCCGGCCACGTGGAAGCGCGCACTGGTGACGTGCTGCGCTTCGCCATCACGGCCAAGGATGCGACCGGTAAGGCCATCACCGGACTCACACCCACCTGGAGCTTTTCACCGGGTCAGGGGCAAATCGATGCCGACGGCGCGTTCGTAGGCTACGAGCCGGGCGACTACACCATTACCGCGTCGTTCGGGGCGCGCAGCGTGGAGAGCACCATCACGCTGGCGCCGCGCGATGTACGTCGCCCGCTGTCGTTGGTGGGCCGTCTGCCGCGCACGCGCTTCACCACCGAAGAAGTGTGGATTCACCCCGATGGCAAGCACGCGTATCTCGGTTCGGGCGGTGGCGGCGATGTGTTGTACGCCCTCGACATCAGCAACCCGGCCGATCCCAAGGTGACCGACTCGATCATCTCGAACACGCGCCGCGTGAACGATGTGATGACGTTCCCCGACGGCAAGTTCCTGGTGTTCACACGCGAAGGCGCGAGCGATCGTAAGAACGGGATCGTGATCGCGTCGCTGGACGATCCGGCGCACCCCAAGCCGATCGCCGAATTCACCGATGGGGTGACCGGTGGCGTGCACTCGGCGTTCGTGTACAAGCAGGACAAGTTCGGCACGTTCATCTTTCTCACGAACGACGGCACTGGTGCCTTGCACGTGATCGACGTGAACGATCCGTATCATCCGAAGGAAGTGGCGCGGTGGAAAACGGAAGGACGTCCCGATGCCGGCCGCTCGTTGCACGACATCGATTTGCGCGACGGCCTGTTGTACGCGAGCTACTGGAACGACGGCCTGATCGTGCTCGACGTGGGCAACGGCATCAAGGGCGGCTCGCCGTCGAATCCGGTAAAGGTGTCGCAGTTCAAGTACGACCTGAACGCGATGTACAAGCAGGTGGAAGTGGACGGCGGCCCGGGGTTCATTCGCGGTACGCACACCGCGTGGCGTCACAAGAACTACGTCTTCATCGCCGACGAAGTGTTTCCCGCAGCTGGCCCCAAGGGCGCGAAAGACGCGGCCGCCGGCCGTGCATATGGCCGCTTGCAGGTGGTCGACGTGTCCGACATCGCCAACCCGAAAGCGGTGGCGTTCTACGAGCCGGAGTACGGCGGTGTGCACAACGTGTGGGTGGCTGGTGATTCGCTGTACATGGGCGCGTACAACGCCGGCTTCCGCGTGTTCGACATCTCCGGCGAGCTGCGGGGCGACCTGCGCGCGCAGGGACGCGAGATCGGCCACCTGAACACGGCCGACATGGACGGCCACGTGAAGAACGCGGCGATGACGTGGGGCGTGGTGGTGAATCCGAAAGACGGTCTGGCCTACGTGAACGACGACAACAACGGCTTGTGGATCATCCGGATCGAACCCAAGCCGGTGAAGAAGGTTATTCCGTGACGGTACGCGCCATGCGCGCCGCCGTATTGACGACGATGCTGTGCGCGGCGTCGACCGCGCGCGCACAGCCGACGGCGCTGCCACCGGTACGAGACTACCTCGTGCTGGTGGCCAGCGAATCGGTGGACCGCGTGGCGCTGGTGCGCTTCGGGCCCACCGGCGCGCGCGTGGAGCGTGAGAAGTACGTGGGCTGGTCGAAGATGGAAGTGGCTGGTCCGCACGGCGTCGCGATTACGCCGAATGCGAAGGAGTACTTCGTGACCATCGCGCACGGCACGCCGTTCGGAAAGCTGGTGAAGTACGATGCTGCCACCGACACGCAGCTGGGCAGCGTGATGCTGGGAAACTTTCCGGCCACGGCACAGGTATCGCCCGATGGTGCGCTGGTATTCGTGGTGAATTTCAATTTGCACGGCGACATGGAGACGAGCGATGTGTCGGTCGTCGCCGCGAAAGAGATGGTGGAGATCGCGCGCATCCGTACGTGCACGATGCCGCACGGGTCGCGGCTCACGAGCGACGGCACCAAGCACTATTCGGCGTGCATGATGGACGAAACGCTGGCCGAGATCGATGCCAGCACGTTGACGGTGAGCCGGCATTTCTTTCTCACGAAGGGGAAGGAAATGGGCATGACGGGCGCGCCGGCCGAGCGCGGGGCGAATGAACATGCGGCGCATGGCGGTGCGGCCGCCGACATGTCGGGGCACGGGATGGAGCCCCCGAAGCCTGGCGACATCTCCTGCTCGCCCACCTGGGCGCAACCATCGCGCGACGGCTCACGCGTGTGGGTGGCGTGCAACAAGTCGAGTGATCTGGTGGAGATCGACACGAAGTCGTGGACCCTCGTGCGTCGCATTGCGGCCGGCCCCGGCGTGTACAACCTGGCCACTACCCACAACGGTGCGCGCCTCATCGCCACCAATAAGCGTGATGCCTCGGTGTCGGTGTTCGATGCGACGACGGCCAAGGAACTCGCGCGCATTCCCACCACACGTAAGGTGGTACACGGCATCGCGGTGTCCGACGACGATCGGTACGCCTTCATCTCGGTGGAAGGCGTCGGTTCGGAACCTGGCACGGTGGATGTGATCGACTTGACGTCGCTCAGAAAAGTGGCGTCGGTGGATGTAGGACAGCAGGCGGGAGGCATCGACTTTCTGCGGTCGGAGCCGGTGAAACGCTAGCCTGAGGAGCTGGCGGGGCAACCCATCCTGGTTCGAGTCCGGGCGTTCGCATTGAAGATTGGCTGCGTGGACCAGCACGGGTTACCCCGTAATCCAGGAGTTTGGTAAAAGTATGGTTGACGAACTTTTGGTTCTTGTGACGTCCCGCTTGGATCGCCGACCCATCACTAGCAGCGGCCGTGCGTGGTGGCGTTTAGGCGGAGCGATTGTGACGCTCACAGCCTGTGGGCAGCCTACTGATATCACGTGTCCTGCTACGAGCGGCTGCGCGGAATATTCGCCGGTGAACGTCAGCCTTAGACCCATATCCGTTTCTCTGAAAGTGGGGGCTACGGCAACGCTGACCGTCTCCATTGCAGGCGGGAACCCGACGCCGACTTTGTCGTCATGCACGAGCGGAAATAGCGCCTTGGTCGTCACCGCTGTCCTGGACGGGGGATGCCAAATCACGGGCGTCGCGCCGGGAACGACCGCCGTGACGGCCACGACATCGAAGGGGCCGTCGGCCACGTCGAGCATCGTCGTCGTGCCCTAGGCTTCACGAAGAGCGTTGCGCAGCCGAGGCAGCCCCGAGCAATAGGACCAGCTGGCGACACCCAGAGAATACGCTTATGTTATCTTCATAGCCCATAGTTGAATTTAGCGTTACCTGAAGATACCGTAACAATGCCTACTCCAGCTCCACCTGTCCCTTCGGAGGTCAAGCGCGCCCTCGAGCGCCTCGGCGCCGATGTCAGTGAGGCTCGGCGCCGCCGCCGTCTTCCCATGGAGGTGGTTGCCGATCGCGCGCTGACCACCCGACAAACGATAGCCCGGATCGAGCTCGGGGACCCGCGGGTCGCGATCGGGACATGGGCCAGTGTGCTGTTCGCCCTCGGGCTCGCGAACCGCTTGGGAGAGCTAGCTGCGCCGGCCGGCGACCGCGAGGGACTGGCGCTTGAGGCCGAGCGCTTACCCAAGCGCATTCGGGTGCCTCGAACGGATCGGGGGAATCCATGAGCACCCCGACCGCCTACGTCTACATCGACACGGACGGGGCTCCGCGGTTGGCGGGGCGCCTGTACGTCACCGCGCATCGCGGCCGCGAGACCGCGACGTTCCAGTACCACGACGCATGGATCGCGAGCGGCGACAGCTTTGCCCTCGAACCGGCGCTGTCGGTATCCCGCGCCCCGCACTACGCCGGCGAAGATCGCCGCATGTTCGGCGCGCTCGGCGATTCCGCGCCCGACCGCTGGGGCCAGACGCTCCTTCGCCGCGCCGAACGCCGACAGGCCAAGGCCGAGAACCGGGCCCCGCGGGCCCTGCGCGAAGTCGACTTTCTGCTCGGGGTCACGGACAGTGTCCGGCAGGGCGCGCTGCGTCTCGCACTCACGGAGGGCGGCCCGTTCGTGGCGCCCGAACGTCCCTCGGGCGTACCCCCGCTCGTCGAGCTCCCGGCCCTGCTCGCGGCGTCCGATCGGTATCTGTCCGACCAGGAAACCGCCGAGGATCTGCGCCTCCTCCTCGCCCCGGGGTCGTCGCTTGGCGGTGCCCGCCCAAAGGCGTCGGTACGCGACACCAGTGGTGCGCTGCTGATCGCCAAATTCCCCAAGAGGAATGAGGATGACTATCGGGTCGTCGCATGGGAGGCGGTGGCTCTGCAGCTCGCCCGCGACGCCGGCCTTCGCACGACGGAATCACGCCTGGATAGGGTCGCCGATAACGACGTGTTGCTCGTGACCCGTTTCGACCGCCAGGTGACCGACCAAGGCGTGCGTCGCATTCCGTACCTCTCCGCCATGAGCATGCTCGGCGCCGTAGACGGTGAGCGGCGGAGCTACGTCGAGATCGCGGACGCGTTGCGCGCGCATGGCGCAGCTGCCACGCAGGATCTGGCCGAACTCTGGCGGCGCATCGTGTTCTCGGTGTTCATCTCCAACACCGATGACCACCTGCGCAATCACGGGTTCCTCTACGCGGGCGCCACGGGTTGGCGCCTATCGCCGGTGTTCGATGTGAATCCAGTTCCGACGGACATCAAGGACCGCGTGCTGTCGACGGCGATCAGCACCGACGGCGACCCCACGGCGTCACTCGACATCGCGTTCGAGGTCGCGCCGCAGTTTGGATTGAAGGCGACCGACGCCAAGCGCATCGCCGCCGAGGTGGGTGCCGCGACGGCGTGTTGGACCACCGTGGCCGCGCGCTTCGGCATTGCGGCGTCGGAGATCGAGCGAATGCGCTCGGCGTTCGAGCACGATACGCTTTCTTGACTTGACCGAAAAAGAACTTGACTGAACAGGCAAGTCCTCCGTTCACGCTCGCTTCGTCATCGCCGACGCCCCCAGCATCGCCGCGTGATGTCGAGTGTGCGCGTCAAGCAGATGCCATCCTATTAAGAACGGAAGGCCGCCGAAGTAGACGTGAAGAGCGCGTCGTCGGTGGGGCGATTACCGCCCCTCTCAGGCCCTGTGCGCGAAGGCCCCGTTATCCCTAGCCAATCAGCCTGAGGAGCCGGCGCGGCGACCCGTCCCGGTTCGAGTCCGGCGTTCGCATGTGGAGTAAGCCTAGCGGACGCCGTGACACCAGCGCGCGGGACGGGGCCGGGAACGCGCGTTGACTGTAAAGTAGTCATATGACTATTTTACTACATGCCTTTACTACCACCGCCGTCTTTGCATGAACCGCTCGGTGTGGTGCTCGGCACACGGGCCAAGGTGGACCTCGTGCGCGTACTGACCGCCGGTGGCGCGCCGATCTCGCAGCGGGAGTTGGCGCGTCGCGCGGGGGTGACCCTGCGCAGTGCGCAGGCCGCGCTCGCCGACCTGTATGCGGTTGGCCTCGCGAAAAAGCTCGAAGGCGGCCGTGATCATCTGACGCTGCTGAACGAACGGCACCGGCTCGCGCCAGCGCTGATCGCGTTGTTTAGCGCGGAGGCCGAGCTCGCCCTCGGGATGCGGCAGGCGCTTGCAGCGCTCGCACGAGGTGACCGCAAGCCACCACTCGGCCTGTACCTCTTCGGGAGCGTTGCGCGCGCCGACGAGACCCCCACGAGCGACGTGGACGTACTGCTCATCGCGCGTGATGCCGCCCATCGCGAACTCCTGATGGATCGCCTGCTGGCGGGCGTCGACACGCTGCGTGTGCAGTACGGCGCGACGGCGAGTCCGGTCGCCTACACCATTCGGGAGGCTCGGCGCGGGTGGGGCGAGCGCGCGGCACCCTGGCCGGACATCGCTCGCGACGTGGTGCCCATTCTCGGACCGCCCCTGTCGGAGCTCCTCACATGATGGCGAGAACAGATCGTGCCAAGCGCACCGACCCTGCCCGCGCCGACAGTTATGCCGAGGTCGGCCGTCGCCTGTTGCACGCGGCACGTGCGATCACCGAACAGGGCGACGCCCGCCACGCCAGCGCCCTTGCGATCCTCGCGGTCCACAGTGTGATCGCCCATGCCGACGCCGTCGCGATTCACAGTGGAGGGAAACGATCTACCGCGGCCGAGCACGCGGCGGTGCTCGCGCTCCTCCGCGATGTGCTGGGCAATCGCCTGACCGACCGGATCGCCAAGGAGATCCAGCGCGTCCTCGCCGAGCAGGACAAGTTCGAATATCAAGGCGACGTTGCCACCTTGACCGAGGCCCGGGCCCTGCTTGACCGCGCCGAACGGATTGGAGCGTGGTGCGAAGAGTGGCTCAGCGTGACGCCCCGACTACGATCCTGAGGCGACGACACCGCCGCCAGAGGAATCGTCGATGAAGGCGCTGGCCCCTCTCAACCGCCGGCCAATCAGCCTTTGCATGCCGGCAGCACGATACGTACGATACGTACGATACTGCGATCGGCGTCGTGCAGCAGTTCGACGCGACCATGATGTGAGACGGCGACCCAGCGCACGATCGAGAGCCCAAGCCCTCGGTCGTGCGCTTGCGCTTTCACATCACACATCGCTGCATCGGAGAATGGCGGGCCGTCGTTGCAGACCTCGAGCTGTGCTTCACTGGTCTGCGCGCCCTCGCCCTTCACCACTCGACACGAGACCGTGATCGGTGCGGTCGGCAGGCCGTGTCGACAGGCGTTCTCGATCAGTTCGAGCAACGCTTCCTGAAGCAGCGCGGCATTGCCCAGCACCGTGACCGGTTCAGCGTCGCCGATCGCGAGCGCGTGTCCCGTGCCCGACGCTCGGGCGCGCATCAGATCCGTACACTCGAGCACGAGACTATCGAGCTCGACGCGTTCCTCGAGCCGGACCACTTCGCCGGCACGCGCTTCAGCCAAGAGGAACAGCTCATCCACGCGACGGCGCATCTGCTCGGCCGCTGTTCGCACGCGCGCAAGCGACGACCGTAACCGTTCGGCGTCCGGCGCATCCGTGCGCGAGTCGGTCCCCGCGTCGAGCGCCAGTGCGGCTTCACCGAGCACGAGCGTGAGCGGTGTGCGAATCTGGTGTGCCGCTTCGCGCACGAACTGCCGATTGCGCTGCTGCGCTTCGTCGAGACGGATCATGAGCGCATCAAACTCCGCCGCCAACGCCCCGAGCTCGTCCCCATCGTACTGCGGTAACAGGCGACGAGAGAGATCGGATGGCGCGATCGCCGCAATGTCTTGCGATAGCGATCGGACCGGTTCCATTGCACGTCCGGCCAGCAGATAGCCGACCAGCAGACTTGCCAGCAAAGTGAGCGGGACGCCAACGGCGATGGCGCCGAGCAGCAGCTCGGTGTCGGCCTCGATGCCTTCGGTCGAGCCGAATGTAACGATGCGGAACGTGTGCATGGCCGTCGCGGCGTCACCGGTCACCACGATCGTGGTATCGATTACACGACCGCGAAGATCCGGACCACCTCGATCCACGTCGAAGCGCGCGGCACGGTTGGCCGGCACCACGTTGAACACTCGCTGGCTGGCGCCGTCGGGATCACGACGCGCCGCCAACGTGCCGCTCGCGTCGAGCAGCAGAAATGCGCCACCGTTCTCGGGCCATTCGGCCGCGACGTCTCCCGCGACGACCGCAAATGATGAGTCGGGCGTCTCTGCGTACTCGCGCCCCACGGCAGAGATCACGCCGGCGCCGATCCCGTCGAGACGCGCGTCAAACCGCCGCGTCGATTCGCGCGCCATGAAGGCGAGACCGCCAGCGGCCAACAGGCCCGTTCCGACGGCGAACGCCATCGCGAAGCCAAACGCGAGACGAAGTCGAATCCGACTAACGGGCATAGTCACCGCCGATTCGGTCTGTCAGGACATACCCGCTACCACGGACGGTGTGCAGCAGCGGGAGCAGTCCATCGCCATCGATTTTACGTCGCAGTCGGCCTACGAGCACATCGATGGCGTTGGCCACCGGATCGAAGTTATCGTCCCAGACGTGATCGAGAATCTGCGATCGGCTCACCACCCGTCGTGCGTTGCGCAGCAGATATTCCAACAAGGCCACTTCTCGCGGCGTGAGCACGAGCGGCTCACCCGCCCGGGTCGCCTGACGCGTGGCGCTGTCCAACGCGAGATCCGCCAATCGCAGCACGGGCTCGAGCGCGGCAGCCGGGCGTCTCGCCAGGGCGCGAAGCCGGGCCAGCAGCTCACTGACCGCGAACGGTTTGGCGAGATAGTCATCGGCACCGGCATCGAGTCCGCAAACGCGGTCGTTGACGGCGTTCCGCGCGGTGAGCACGAGCACCGGCGTGCGATCACCGCGTGCCCGCAGTGCGCGACACACCGCGAACCCGTCCATGTCCGGCAATCCGACGTCGAGTACCACGAGATCGTAGGGGCCGCGAGCGAGCGCAACGAGCGCCGCCTGACCATCCGACACACCGTCGGGCGCCCAGGCGGCCTCGCGAATGACTCGAAGCAGGAAGTCGCGAACCTCCGCATCGTCCTCGACCACCAGGACTCGCATACGGATCAAGCTAGCGGTCTGCCTTGTAACGGCTACGCGCCCGGCTTCTTCACCGCTGGCGGAACTTTGGACTTGGCCTTCTTGGCCAAGTCCTCCTTGGCTTCCTTCGCCTCGTCGGCGGGCGTCTCATGCTCGACACTGACCACCGCACCCGTCATCGCATCGACGAGCACCTCATCGATGCCACTCTTCCCTACGACCTTGATGTCAAAGGAGTACACCAGCTTCCCGTCTTCCTTTTCGATTTCGGCGCTCTGCACTTTTCCACCCGGCACCTTCGTCAGCGCAGTGGCAGTGGCGGCGGTGGGCGTGACCTTGGCCAGCTTGAGCATCCCCGTTTTCTCTTCCTTCACGGTCACCGCCTGCGCTGAAGCGACGGTCGAACCCAACGTCAGCGCGAGCATACCGCACGCGATCCGGTTACGCATAGAGAAACACCTCGATCAGAGAGTAGCCGTGGGCATGAGTCGATAGCCTCGCCCGCGCACGGCCACGAGCAGGTTGGGTACAGCGAACAGGGTGATCGGAGGACCGAACGCCATCGAGAGTCGGTGGTGCGTCGCATCAGGGTTCGGGCTGAAATGGGGGAGACGCCTTGAGCATTTAGCCTAGGCCTCGATCATGTCAGAATCGTGACAGGCGGCGCGGCTATTCCCGAAACGCACGCGGGACTCGATCTTCTCCGTCATGCCTCTCCGGGACCGCATCCTCGAACGCGATTACCTCGGCGCGTTCTGCAAGCACACCCACGTGTATCGCGCCGGCGCTGGCAGCGGGCCACTACGCGGCCTTACGTTCGGCCTCAAGGACATCTTCGATGTGTCGGGCCATCGCACGGGCTTCGGCAGCCCCGATTGGTTTGCGTCGCACGGCGAAGCGTCGAGCACCGCCACGGTGGCCAGGCACTTGCTCGAGGCCGGCGCCACCCTCGCGGGCAAGACGCACACCGAAGAGCTGGCATTCAGCCTCACCGGCGAGAACGCGCACTACGGGACGCCGCTGAATCCCGCCGCACCACACCGCGTGCCCGGTGGGTCATCTAGCGGCTCCGCGGCGGCCGTAGCGGGCCGTCTGGTCGACTTCGCCATCGGCAGCGATACCGGTGGATCGGTACGGGCACCGGCGAGCTTCTGCGGCATATACGGCATCCGCCCCACGCACGGCCGGATCTCCCTGGACGGCGTGTGCCCGCTGGCTCCGATCTTCGACACGGTCGGATGGTTCGCGCGGGACGCGGCGCTGCTCGCGCAGGTTGGCGACGTGCTGTTGGGCGGCACGCCCGCAACGCCCGGTCGTCTGTTACTCGCGACGGACGCGTTTGCCCTGGCGCTCCCAGGGGCCGCCGACGCACTCGCGCCGGCGCTCGCGTCTCTGACCGCACTCCTCGGCGAGGCCGAACCAGTCACGGTGAGCGCCGAAGGACTGTCGGCCTGGTTCGACGTATTCCGCGTGCTGCAGTACGACGATATCTGGACGACGCATCGATCATGGGTCACGCGCGTACGCCCGACGTTCGGCCCGCAGGTTGGCCCGCGCTTCGACGCGGTGGCGCTGGTGCAGCCACACGAGGTCGCGGTCATGCGCGAACGGCGCGTGGAGATCGTGGCGCTATTGGACGAGATGCTCGCGGACAATGCGGTGCTGGTGCTACCCACCGTACCCGATATCGCCCCGCTGCTGCGGTTGCCGCCGGCTGAAACGATCGCGTTCCGCGAGCGCGCACTGGCGCTGCTCTGCATCGCCGGATTGGGCGGACTGCCGCAGGTGAATTTGCCGTTCGGCACGCTGCACGGCTGCCCGCTCGGCCTATCCATCATCGCGGCGCGGGGGAACGACGAAATGCTGCTGGACATCGCGATGCGGCTTGCACCTGCTTCCGCTCGAGATCGCTGAACTGATCACACAGAGACAAGGAGAGAAGGAGACAAGGAGAAAATCGTCGTGCTCTTTGTCTCTTTTTCTCCTTGTCTCTGTGTGATCATTTCCCGAATCGCTCAATTCGCCAAGTCGCCAGTTGATTCACCGCCTTCCCGCCCACCATGGGTGGCGTGAATCGCACCGACGCCAGTATCTCCGCGACGGCATCACGTGCGCGAGCCGAGGCGCGCGCGCCGTCGGCATAGAGCAGCTTGAGCGAGCTCGTGTCCGCCCGACCGTCTGATTCAACGATGAACTGCACCACCACGACCTCCGGGCGATCCGTGCGCGCATCCGAGTTCTCGTGACGCCCCAGCGCGCGCATCGACCGCACGCCCTTCGGCAGTTTCACACCGGCGGCCAGCGCCGCCGGCCGTTCCACTTGAAACTCGAGGTACGGCTGCTTCCCCCGCTCCCAGCTGCGCGGGATGCGCGTCGTGATCGGCAACGTGGCCCAGTCCGCCTGACACGGAGTGCGTGAGAGCGTCACCGCCACCTGCAGCGGTGCCGCATTCGCTACGAGGACGTCGGTGAGATACGTGGCCGTGCCCTGCATCGCCACAGGCAGTCGGCGGGCGGAGAGCTCAGCACGCCACCCTTGAAGGCCGGTGAACACTTGAACTTCGACCGAGTCACGATGCGCCTCCCAGTAGCTGCGCGCCTCCCACATCACGCGCTCGCGGTCGTTGAGCCGTGGCAGCACGACGCGACCGCTGTCGCGCAGCACAATCGTCGTAAAAGGCGCGTCCCGCGGAACGGACAGTGCTCCGCCGGTGGGCCCAAGCGGTCGCGACGCCTGCCAGCATCCGGTGACCGACGGCACGCGTTTGCCGGATTGCGCCTGCGCGGGGGCCATCGTGATCACGAGCATCGCCGACACGGCCCAAAGCGGCACGACACCTGCTCTGCATTGGACGGAGCACTTCATTCGAACATTCCCGGAGATGACATGAGCGAACAGAGCGAACAAGAGAAGCGAATCGACGAACTATACGACTTGGTCGACGGCATCGAAACCGCCATGTTCGTGACCCAGCGCGAAGACGGGCAACTGGTGTCGCGACCGATGGCCACGCAGAAGCGGAATCCGGTGGCCGACCTCTGGTTCGTGACCGACGTCGAATCGAACAAGATCGACGAGCTGGACCAGAACCCGAACATCAACCTCAGCTATTTCAGCACGAAGTCGAAGGAATGGGTCTCCGTGTCGGGGACCGCGACTATCTCTACGGACCGCGCCGCGATTCGTGCACTCTACGAGCCCGACTGGAAGATGTACTTTGGCGCGCTCGACGACGTGCGCAACGGTGGCCCCGACGATCCCCGTCTCGCCCTCATTCTCGTGAATGCGGACAGCGTGATTTACCTGAAGCAGGACAAGTCCACGCCGGCGGTGCTCTTCGAACTGTTGAAGGGCCGAATCACCGGAGACCGCCCGGATCTCGGCACTGTGAAGTCGGTGACGCTGTAAGCGCAAGCAAAACGGTGCCCCATCGCACGCTCGCGATGCGGCACCGTTTCTTTTCAGTGCCGCGAACCGGTTACTGCCGGATGCCCGCCGCTGCCGTAGGCACCGTGTAGCTCCACGGCTGACGCACCAGCGGCTTCTTCCGCGGATACACTTCATCCAGCGTGTTGCCGTCGAACAGTCGGCCGTTCACCATCACCATCGACACGCTGTTGCTGTTGCGGATGTTCACCAAGGGATCACGGTCGAGCACGATCAGGTCGGCGAACTTGCCGGCCTCGAGCGATCCGATTTCACCACCAAGTCCAATGGCTTCGGCACCTACGATCGTGGCTGAACGCAGCGCGTCGTGCGTGGAGAGTCCGCCCGACTGGATCAGCCACAACTCCCAGTGCATGCCCAGTCCCTGCAACTGGCCGTGACTGCCTACACCAATGCGACCGCCGGCCGCCACCGTTTTCGCGATGTCCTCCGCATGTTGCCACATGGCGTACTCTTCCTTCACGGCGAAGCCGGCCGGTCCGGGTGCATTGCCGGCGCCGCGGCGACGCACCTTGCCGTCGAAATCGACCGGATGCGTGAAGCGACGAAGCTTGGCGTCGTTCATCAGGTCTTCCGTCTGGTAGAACCAGCCTTCACCGAACGGACCGCCGTACTCTACGATCAGGGTCGGCGAGTTGGTCACCTGCGTCGCCTTGTACCACTCGAAAATGTCTTCGAACTTGGGCGTGATCGGCAGCGTGTGCTCGATGCCGGGATAGCCATCAATGCCGTGCGTGAGGTTGAGTTTCTGATCGAGGCCGCCTTCGGTGGTCGGCATGATGCCGAGCTCCTTCGCCGCCATGATCAGCCACTGCCGCTGCTGACGGTTCCCACTCATGTACATCTTGAGCGTCTTCGTGTCGTAGTACTTGGCGTACCGCGTCATGATGTCCTTCGCATGCGCATAGTCGCGCACCGGCTCGGCCGAGAAAACACCGGGGCCCGTGGTATAAATGCGAGGGCCGATCATCTCACCCGACTCCACGCGATCCGTATACGCCAGGAAGTCGGTGCTCGACGTTTGCGGATCGCGCGTGGTGGTGGTGCCGTAGGCCAGCGTGGCGAGATACTGCCACGTTTGCGTGTTATGGATCTGCGGCGTGAGCCATTGCGGGTGGTAGTGTGTATCCACCATGCCGGGCATGATCGTCTTGCCGCTCACGTCGAAGATCTGCGCGCCGGCAGGAATGGTCATGCTACCGCGCGCACCGACGGCCACGATGCGACTGTCGCGCACCACGATGTCAGCGTTCTCGATGATCTCGTTCCCCTTCATCGTGATCGCCTTCGCCCCGCGGAACACCGCCACGCCACGCGGCGTGTCACGAGGCGACATCACCGTGATCTTCATTTCCGCCGGCGTATAGGCCGGCAACGGCTTCTTCTTGGTGGTGTCGGCCTTCGCGATGGAGTCGCCGCGCATGATGCTGTCCTTTACCGACTTCGTGGTATCGGCTCGCAGGCGCGCTTTCATCTTTGCATCGGCCTTGGCCGAGTCCTCCGCCACCTTCGCGCGGTCGAGATCGTACGACCACACCGAATTGCCGAGCGCCCAGTGCACCACCCGGCCGGTGCTGTTCCACGTGGGGAACTCGCCACCGATCGTGTTCAGCTTCTTCACCGGCGCCGAGGCTGCCGCCGGCATCGACACGTTCACCGTGGGCGCGACGGCACCCACCTGCGCCACCGTGATCGTGTAGAGGTCCATGCCGACCATCGCCAACGCCTGATCGCCACTCGGCGCCATCAGCACCAACGACGCTGGCGGCGGCTGCGGCGGTGTGGGCTCAGCGGGATCGAGGTGCGTATCGGTACCCAGTGGACGCGCGGCGCGTCCGCCGATGTAGTGCCGCGACTCCTTCTCGACCAGCGCCGCATCGAGACCGGGTTCACCGCCGGCGCCCGGCGGCAACGGGCCCGTGACCTTGAGGTGCGTCTTGATATCGGTGCCGTCCCAGCGAAACGACTGCAGCCCCGCACGTCCGTACGCGAAGATGCGTGTGGCATCCCGGGTGAAGTGCGGCGTGCCCAATCCGCCACTGGGCATAATCACCGACAGTGCGCCACCCGTAACCGGGAGCCACACAATGTCGGCTGCCGCGGGACCGAAGAACGCCGCACCCGCTTCCTGCATCTCGCGGGCCGCGGCACGCACCGCGACAATCCGATCGCCCGCGGGCGACCATGCGAGATCCGTGTACAAACCAGCCGACGTGGTGAGCGTCTGCGTGGTCCAACCTTTCTTCGCGTCGAAGGTGGCACGCATGATCTGGCCACCGACGGCGTCGTCCCAGGTGACCCACGCCAACGACTTGCCATCGGGCGACCACACGGGGCCGAACTCACCCGTCGTGTTCTTGCTCACGCGCGTCGGCGTGCCGCCGGGCAACGCCATCACCTGTATGTGCCCCAACGACGAGAACGCGAGTTGTTTGCCATCGGGCGACGGCTGAATATCGCGTACTTGTCGCGAGGTGAACGTGGCCGCCGTGTCGATCTTCCAGGCAAACTTCACCTCGGGTCCCATCTCGAGCTTCACTTCGGCTTCGAAAGGAATCTTGGTCGCGGCCGACTTGTCGACCGGTACCCGCCAGATCTCACCACCGTACGACACGACCACCGACTTCGAGTCGGGCATGAAGCTGAAGCCCGGATACGCATCCATCGGCGCGCGCGACTCGGTGTCATCGCGCTGCACGGGAAAGGCCAGCCAGTCTTCCTTCTGCGTCTCGAGATTGCGAAGGCGCAGTCCCGTCTTGGTTTCGAAGCGCGTGCCGTACACCAAGTACTTGCCGTCGGGCGACAAGGTTGGACGGAAGCCGGATCCGAAGCGCGTCGTCATCTGCGACACGCGTCCCGTTTCCTTGTCCCACACATGGAGCTGGAATTGCGCGCCGATGCTGTTGTACTGCCAGTCGCCGGTGCGGGCAGCGAACCACATGTAGCGCGGGTCCTTGCCGAAGGCGGCGCCAAGCAGCTTCAGCGTGGCCGGCAGCGTGGGCTCCGTCGTGATGGGCAGGCCATTGCCGCCGTTCACGTTGTACATCCACAGCTTCGCCGCGCCGCCCAATCCGCCACCGCGCGAACTCACCACGTAGGCACCGTCCGGCGTCCACTCCGGCGACACGTACATGTTGTTGTTGCCCTTGGTGACCTGCGTGGTGTCCTTGCCGTCGAGCGACTGAATCCAGACGTTCTCGCCGCCCGAGCGATCGGAGATGAACACGATCTTCCGGCCATCGGGCGAGAAGCGCGGCTGCGCATCGAATCCCATACCGCTGGTGAGGCGCGTAGCCTTACCGCCGGCGATTGGCATCGTGTACAGATCGCCGAGCAGATCGAACACGAGCTGCGAGCCGTCGGGCGACACGTCGAGGGACAGCCAGCTGCCCTTCGTCGTGGTGAAGATGTGGGTGCGCGCCGTCTTGAGCGGCAGCGTCTCGGCGGCGGACGAGGGGCCGTCTTGCGCGTGCAGCAACGCGCCAGGCAGCGCGCTCGACGCGATCAGCGCCAGCGCCGCGAGAGGTACGAAACGTGGGGTCAGACGGTGCGGCAGGCGATGCGTCACGCGAGCGTCTCCGACGAGGGGGAAGGAAGGGATTCGGAAAGATACGCCACCGTCCGGTCTGCCGGATGCCAGCCTATCAGCTACGAACGCGCTGCCGAGCGAGTCACGGCGGGCATGGACTGCCGGGTGCGGCGCCCGAGAACTGCTGCGCAAAAAACGGCAACACGCGCTGCTCGAACCGTTGTCGCGTACGATCGGTGTGCCCGCCGGCGAACGCATCGAGGCGATAGGGGATCTTGGCGCGGGCCAGTGCGTCGGCGTAGGCGCGCGACCCCAACGGCACACTGGCGATGGCGTCGTCGAGCCCGTACTCGATGACCACGGCGCAGCTGCGGCGCAGGCCCGTGGCGTCTTTGGTGAGCTGATCGACCGGCAGAAACTTTGACCACGCGCCGGGCTGGTCGAACGGCGCCGCGAAGGCGGCGGTCATGGCGCGGGCGAGGCGCACACTGCCAGCGATTGGTTGCGGCGGCGTGAGTGTGGAGTCACGCACGTACGGCCAGATTTCACTTGTGGGCGCGAGCTCACCCACCAACGCCGTGCAACACGGACTCATGGCGTACACCGCGCCGAATACGTCGCTGTGCTTCTGCGCGAGATACAGCGCACCAAAGCCGCCCATTGATTGTCCGGCCACTCCACGCGACGCACGGTCGGGGCGCGTGCGATAGCGCGCATCGATGTAGCGCACCAACTCCTGCGATACAAAGTCATCCCATTTACCGAACGCTGACGAGTTCACATAAAAGCTGCCGCCCATCGCGTTGTCGGCACTCGGCATCACCACCAGGAACTCGCCGGCATCGACGCGCCAGAGACTGTCCATCGTTTGCTGCAGGTCGAGCCCCTGGTACGAGCCATCGAGCCATTCACGCGGATGCGACGTGAAGCCATGCAGCAAGTACAGCACGGGGAAGCGGCGGTTCGGTGTGCGGTCGTAGCTGGGCGGCGTGTAGACGAACACTTCACGATTCGGCGTGTCGCCGATGGCGTTGCCGGCGAGTGCCTTGGAGCGGATCGTGTCGACGAGAATGCGTCCCTGCGCCGTGAGCGGCGCGGGGAGGCAGAGCACGAGGAGGAAGAGGCGGAGGGCGAACAGGATTGATCGGCGCATGCGGCTATTCTAGCGTGAAGCGCTTAGCGCTGAGCAGAAACAGTGATCATCCCGGCGCCCTCGAGCGCGCGCGAGCACAGGGCCCGTGAGGAACTGGCGAGGCCCGCAGGTGGAACGTCCGGCTTGGGAAGCCGACGCGCCTCACGTGGGTCGGTGTCGACCTGAAACGCAAAGGCCAGACACACCTGTCGGCGCACGGGGACATTGCCCACGTGAGAGACGCGGAAATTCCCGACCGTCAGCCATTGTTCGACGGAGCGGACGAAATCCGCATGGGTTCCCGCGAACAGGCGCACACTGTTCTTCTCGGGGCGGCCGGTCGTATCGACCACAAACATCGCGAACACCGACCCGCGCGCACCAGCGAGTCGCTGCGCGTTGGGGAACGCCGGACCGCGTCCTCCCTTCGGAAAGAGCGACGCTGCATCCACATCCACGTCCACATACGGCCGCGTGTCCGACTCGCGTTGGATCGGCAACGGGAAATCCTTCGGCGTCGGCGCTACTCCCGCTTCGATCTCGACCGGTACGCGATGCACGCGCGGCGCGGTTTTCCCGAACGAGAGCACGTAGCTCCCCGCGCTCGGCGCGACCACCGTGAACTGCCCCGTGGCATCGGTGGTCGTTTCGTCGAGCGCCACCAGTCCGGTGTCGGACATCTGCACGAGGCGCACCACGTAGTCGACGGCCGGCTTCATGGTGCGGTCATCCGTCACGCGGCCGCCGATGACCTGGGCGGAGAGCCTGTCGGGGAATGCGGACGCGGCCGTGGTCAACAATGCCGCCGCGAGAACGGAAGAACGCCAATATTCCATGACCGTACATTACATTCTGTCCCGTGTCCTCGCCTCTCTTCGTCATCGCCCAGTACCTGCTGCCCAAGCGGGCCCTCACGTCGCTGGCCGGCGCCTTCGCGTCGGCCCGGCGCGGCGAACAGACGACCTCGGTGATCCGCTGGTTCGTGGCCAAGTACGGCGTCAACATGAGCGAGGCGGCCGAGCCGGACATCACCACGTATGCCACGTTCAACGACTTCTTCACGCGTGCACTGAAGCCAGGCGCGCGATCCATTGCCCAGGCCGAGTTCGTGTGTCCGGTGGACGGCGCGATCAGTCAGCTCGGTCCCATCACCGGCGATCAGATCTTTCAGGCGAAGGGGCACAGTTACTCCACCACGGCGCTGGTCGGTGGCGATGCATCACTGGCCGCGCCCTACGCCAACGGGGACTTCGCCACGATCTATCTGAGCCCCAGGGATTACCATCGCATTCACATGCCGTGCGATGGGCGTCTGGTGCGCATGATTCACGTGCCTGGCGACTTGTTCTCAGTGAATCCCACCACCGCGCGCGGCGTGCCAGGACTGTTCGCGCGCAACGAACGCGTGGTGTGCCTGTTCGAGGGCGCCCACGGGCCGTTCGTGATGGTGCTGGTGGGCGCCACGATCGTGGGCAGCATGGCCACCGTGTGGCACGGTATCGTGAACCCGCCGCGCCCGGGCACGGTGCGCGAGTGGGACTACACCGACCAGACCATCCATCTCGCCCAAGGCGACGAGATGGGACGTTTCCTGCTAGGCTCTACGGTGGTGATGCTCTTCCCGCCGAAGACCGTCACGTTCACCGCGCCGTGGGCCGCCGAACGGCCCGTGCGCATGGGTGAACCGATGGGGACGCGGCCGTAACTACGCGGTCTTCTTGGTGCCGAACGACACGAACATCGGCACGAACATCATCGCCGCCGCCAGCAGCAACGAGATCACGCTGATCATTTTGCCACGCGCGTAGGTCGGCGAGTCGAACCACAACCGCACCTCCTTCGCCCCCGGCGGAATATCCACGCTGATCAGCGTGTGATCGGCGCGACGCACGATGCCCGGCTTGCCATCCACTTCGGCGTGCCAATCCGGATACCAGTTCTCCGATACCAGCAACTGACTAGTCGCTGCTTCGGCACCGGTGAGCGATATGCGCATCTTGCCGGCGCTCCACTCGGTCACCGTGGCCTTCACCTGCGGCGTGGGGAACGGCGGCGTGGCGTTTGGCGACGTGGCGGTGGACGTATCAGGCAACAACGCCACGTTGCTGATCGGGAAGCGTGGATCGATCACCGTGGCCATCCCCTGCTCTTCGGTCAGCTTGGCCGACACCGGCAGCACGCGCGCATACGCCGGCGTGGTGTCGCTTTCGTACAGCGTGGCCGTGGTGCCGAAGGCCGTGGGCGACGGCGGCACGACCAAGTGGAAGCCGGGCACCGGCTGCGTGTCGGGCAGGATGAGATACCGGATCGACAGCAGGTCGAACATGTTCGGCGTGAGCAGGTTGCGGAATCCTTCCTTCGCTCCGGCCAGCTCGTTGTAGCGCTGCAACTGGAAGCCGTGGTAGCCCATCGCACTCGGGATGCGATACGCCATCAGGATCGACTGCTGATAACTGGCACCGCCGTCTATCAAGCGATACGGCGGCGGTACTTTCCGGAGGTATCCCGTAACTGCATCATCGGCGAATTGCGTGCTGGCCCGCGGCGAGAACGTAAAGAACAGCTTGTCGAAGCTCCACAGGTCGATTCCAACAAGAGTCACCAGGGCGACCGTCGCGACCCGAGGTACAATTTTTCCGGCCGTCGTGGCCCAGAGCACAGCACCGCCGAGCACCACGAACACCAGCAACCGCACCGCACCACTTTGAAGATTAGGCGCGTTGGCGGCAACACCCTCCAGTCGCTCCGGAATCGCCAACGACTGGGCGAGCCCCTGCAATCCGCCGACAGCACCAAGCAGCGCAAACGCCGCCGTGCCACCGACCACGATCAATACCGTACGCATCGGGACAGCTCGCGCGAACAGCCGATCAACGCCAACGCCCGCTAGCACGCATACAAAGAACGCCGGAAGATAGAACACCATGCCCATCGCACGAATCTTTTTCACGAGCGGCAGCAGCTCGTAGAAGGGCTTGTAGAACGGTGTGTACCCCGCAAATGAGAACATCAGGAAGAACAGCGCGCTCGCCCCAAGCACAATCACCAGTCGACGACGTGCTTTGTCGCCCAGCGCCAGCGCTGCCAGAGCCAGCGGCAGAAAGCTCATGTACTCGGTGTGAAACTTGATGGGGTTGCGACCCCAGTACTGATCGAGCACGCCGTTGAACTGCGGCAACAGCAAGCCGAAGATCTCGGATGGTGGCAGTGCATAGCTCGTCGCAAACTGCCAGCCGGTATCCGGTCCCCCCTCGGCGCGCGGTGAGTACGGCACGTACTCCAGAAACGGCAGCACCTGCAGCGCGGTAATGCCGCAGCCAATGACCACGGCTATCAATGAGAATCCCAGCGCTTTCACAGGATTTACATCAGTCGGTCGCTGGGGATCGAAGAACACGAGGTACAACGCCCAGATGCCGAGCGCGAGCAACAGGAAGTACGCCGGGTGGTAATGTCCGAGTACCATAAGGGCGACCACGAAGGCAAACGCCCCGTAGCACCACGTCTTGCCGTGCCGGATAGCGCCAAGCAGCGTCCAGAATGCCAATGGCGCGATGGCGGCCACGAACAACTTGCCGTCATGCCCCGGGCTCATCTGCGACGCCACGATACCCGTGAGTTCGTACGCCACCCCGGCAATCACACTCGCATTCCACGAGAGCCCGAGCGACCGACAGAAGCGATAGGTGAACCACCCGGTCAGCACGAAGTGAATCGCCATACCGAGCGTGATCGCGACATCCACCGGCATGATCCATCGGAGCCACGCGGTCGGATAGAAAATGTCGCCGTGCATCGCTGCGATGTACGGCAGGCCGCCGTACAGATACGGATTCCACTGCGGAATAGCGCCGTCTTTCAGGAACGATTCGGCGCCGAACAGGCGGAACGAGTAGCCGGCGATGAACATGTCGGAGCGACTCCCACCGAACAGCATCTGTCCGGTGAGGAGCGGCCAGAGCAACAGCATCGCGGCGCCGAGACACAGCGCGAAGGCGAGCGTGTGGTCGAGCGTATACGAACGCGTCGGCCCGGCACTCGGCGTGGCCGAAATGGTGGAATTGGCGGAAGGCATCGGGGAAAAGTAGACCGCCATTTATGATTCATCTATGCATTGCCCTCCACTGGCTGCCGTTTTCGCGCTTTCGATCATGATCGCCGCCTCGCTGGGCGGCCAAGGCCGGCCACTCGTGGGCAGCGTGGGCCCGCAGGCGTTCGGACCGCCCGCCCCGGCGCCCAAGCCGATCGGAGGTCTTTCGTCGCGTCCCATACCGCGCGGAGAGCCCAGGGTGGGGTACCTGCCCTACCGCGTGGCCGACGCACCCCGGTTCCGCGGCGGCGTTGCGGTAAGCGCCCCCAGCGCCCCCGAGCGCGCGCCACGCCGCCCCACCTGGACGCCCACCGCCGAGAAGCCGAAGTGGGTGATCGACACCACGCTCACGCCGGTGCAGTCGCAGCGGGATCTCCTCGTGACCGACGTGGTGTGCAACTACGCGGGGGCCTGCCGAGCAAGAACCCAGCGCGTGGCGGCCCGTTGGGTGGCACGCTGCGGCTGCTATGCCTTCGCCGACGGGTGGAATCGCGTGTGGCGCGTGGAGTAAGTTCCGCCGCACTATGACACGACGTATTCTAGCGATCGCCGCTGCCGTGGCCCTCATCGCGGCCGGCGTGGCCCTGTACACCCCCGATGCTGACCAAGACACGCTCCGCGCCCGCTACCTCGCCAGCGCAAGCGACTTACGCACGATCGAAGGCACGTCGTTGCACGTCCGCGATACCGGACCACGCGATGCACCGGCGCTGATCCTGCTGCACGGCTTCGGCTCGAGCTTGCATACGTGGGAGCCGTGGGCCCGCGCGCTCGATAGCACCTATCGCGTGATTCGCTTCGACTTTCCCGGCAGCGGCCTGAGTGCGCCCGACGCCACCGGCGACTACGCCGACATGCGCAGCATGCAGCTACTGGCCACGCTCATGGACACGCTGGGGGTGCAGCGCGCCACGCTTATCGGCAACTCGATGGGCGGCCGGATCGCCTGGGCGTTCGCCGCCCGATATCCCGAGCGCGTGGAGACGCTGGTGCTGATCTCGCCCGACGGCTTTGCGAGTCCGGGCTTCGAGTATGACAAACCAGCCGACGTACCGCTCGTCCTGCCACTCATGCGCTACGTGATGCCGAGATCGGTGTTTCGCATGAGTCTCGAGCCGGCGTATGCCGATCAGCGTGTACTCACCGACGGCCTGGTGGCTCGCTACTACGATCTCATGCTCGCGCCGGGCGCGCGCGACGCGATGCTGCAGCGCCTGCGTCAGACGATTCTCATCAATCCCATTCCGCAGCTCCGGCAGATTCAGGCACCAACGTTGCTGTTGTGGGGACAACAGGATCAGATGATCCCCTTCAGCAATGCCGCCGACTACATGAAGGCATTGCCGCAGGCCACGCTGGTGCCGCTGCCCAACGTGGGGCATCTCCCGTTCGAGGAGACGCCGACGGCCGCGCTCGTGCCGTTGCGTCAGTTCCTCTCGCAGCGCCTCTCTCACTGAGACATCTCATGGCTCGACGGGTCGCCATAATCGGCACCGGCTGGGTAGGATCGAGCGTGGCCATCTCCACGCTGCAACTAGGCGTGGCCGACGAACTCCTGCTGTACGACGCCCGCACCGAGGTCGCCGAAGGGGAGGCGATGGATCTCGCGCAGGGGAGTTCGTTCTACCCCGGCGCCACCGTGCGCACGGCGTCGATCGAGGAGATGATCGACGCCGACGCGATCGTGATCGCGGCCGGGCGCAACGGCAAGCCCGGCGAATCGCGACTGGCCTTGCTGCGCGACAACGCCGCGTTGGCGCAGGAACTCGGCGCGCGCCTTTCGGCCGCGCGCGGCGTGATCGTCGTGGTCACCAATCCGGTCGACGTGCTCACGCGCGTGGTCCTCGAAGCCTCGGGACTGCCGCCAGCGCGCGTGATCGGGACCGGCACCATGCTTGACACGGCACGCCTTCGCGAGGCACTCGGACGCGCGCTCGACCTCGACCCGCGCTCAGTACATGCGCAGGTCGTCGGCGAACACGGCGACTCCGAAGTGGTGCTCTGGTCGAGTGTGCAGATAGGCGGCGTGCCGCTGGCGCAGTGGCCCGGGTGGAGTGCCGATCGCGAAACGCCCATGGCCAACGAGGTGCGCACCGCCGCCTACGAGATCATCAAGCGCAAAGGCGCCACCAATCACGCCATCGGCTTGGTCACCGCCACGTTGCTGCGCACGATCCTGCGCGGTGAGCGTCGCGTGCTGACGGTATCACGATGGCAGGAGGGCGCGTCGGGCGTGCGCGACGTGGCGCTTTCCATGCCGACCATCGTGGGCAGTGGCGGCGCGGAGATCGTGCTCGAGCCGGAAATGCTGCCACAAGAACGCGAACGCCTCGAGCGTTCGGCTCAGGTGCTGCGCGATGCGTATGCGAGTGTGCGCGACGCGTAGGGGACCGTAGCGAACGCGCGTACGGGAAAGGTCCCCACGCCCACCAGCTTGGGCGGCACGGCGGTAAAGCTGAAGCCTGAATCGGGCAGCAGCTGCAGATTGCACAGATGCTCGGCGATCAGGATCTCCTTGCGCAGCAACACCGTGTGCACCGGACGCGTACCGCGCTCGGTATTGTCGATGTTCATCGAGTCGATCCCCACCAGCACCGCGCCGGCATCGCGCAACCAGATCGCGGCCTGCTCGGTGAGATACGGATGCCCCTCGAAGTAGGCATCGGTGCCCCAGTGCGCGTCCCACCCCGTGTGCACGAGCACCGCCTTGCCACGCACTTCGGGCAGCGAGAGTTGCGCCGACAATTGCGCGACATCGATCGCGCGCTCCGCACGCGTGGTCGCGCGCACCACGAGTGCGGATTGATCGACAAACCGTTCCAGCGGCATCGACGCCGTGTCGCGTCCATCGGCGTAGCGATGGAACGGACAGTCGATGTACGTGCCGGTGTTGGTGATCAGCTCCACGCGACCGATCTGAAACTCGGTACCCGGTTCGTACAACGCACGTGAGTCTTCCCGACTCAGGTAGTCGCAGATCACCGGCGCTGGCAGACCTTTGTAGTACACCACGCCATCCTCGATGGCGTGGCTCAGGTCTACCAGTGTATGCGCCTGCACATTCACGGTCGCGTCACTCCTCGTTCAGGAGCCGGAGGCCACGCCGCAGGCAATGCGAGCACCCGAGTTTCCCGACGGATCCGTCTTGTAGTCGTCGGCGGTGGCATGAATCACGATGGCGGCACCATCGGCGTCGAGCAGTGGGTTTTCGCCACGCAGCGAACCGGCCGGCGTCGACATCTTCACCACGGCGCTGCTGTCGGCACCGACGGTGACGTTCATGAGATCGCCGTGATGCGGACCGGCTTCGTTCGTGCTGCCGTGCTGCTTGGGCGTGGGGCTCCAGTGCGGTCCGGCGCTGGCGAAATCAGGAGCGTCGCAACGACCGACGGCATGGATATGCATGCCGTGCACACCCGGCGGCAGGCCGCGCAGCGTGCCGTCCACCGAAATCGCGGCGCCGGCGTCGGCGAACGTCAGCACGCCGAGTTCACGGCCGCCCGCATCGACCACCCTCGCGGTCACGCCAGCGCTGGCGCCGGCCGTCGCGGTGGAATCGAGTGTCAACGACGCGGCGGAATCGGCCGCCATGGCCGAATCCTTGGCTGAGGCATCCTCGGCCTTACTGCAAGCCGCGAAGAGGAGCGCGACGCCGAGCGCGGCGGAGGCGCGGCGAGCGAGGCGGGGCGAGGCGGAGCGCATAGGCGTGTCCTGGCGGTTTGGGAGATCGGGGCAGAGCAACAAGTCTACTGCACGGGCCGTGCTAGGCGAGTCGATTTGCGGTAGCTTGCCCGCCCAATGCACGAAACCCGCCCCGTTGCACCCATGCTCTTCGACACCGACGTTGCCGTGGTGGGCGGCGGCCTCGCCGGCCTGACCGCCGCCTGCCGCCTTGCCGCGTCGGGACAGCGCGTGACCCTGCTCGAGGCCCGCTCGCGCCTCGGCGGCCGCGTACTCACCGTCCCCGCCGTCCCGTTCGCCGACGGCGCCTGGCTTGATCTCGGCCCCGCGTGGTTCTGGCCGCACCAGCAGCACATTCGCGCGCTGGTCGCCCAATTGGCGCTTCCCGTGTTCGCGCAGCACCGTGAGGGGCTCGCGAGGTACGAAGCCGACGCCGGGCGTGCCCCGGAGTCGTTCGACGCATCCGGACAGTCCGATCCGTCGTATCGCCTGGCCGGAGGCATGACTGCCCTCACGCATGCACTTCACGCCGCGTCGCAGGCCGCGCCCACACCAGTCACCGTACATCTCAACGCGGCAGTGCACACGGTGACCCTGCAACCACACGGCGTGACCGTCGACGGGACTGGCTTCCGCGGAACGGCTCGTCGTATCATCGTCGCCGCTCCGCCGCGGGTCGTGTCGCGTGACATCGTGTTCGCGCCGCCGCTCTCCCACGCGATGCGGGCGACGCTCATCGACACGGTCACGTGGATGGGGCACGCGATGAAGTGCGTCGTGACCTACGACGTGCCGTTCTGGCGCAACGCGGGGCGCTCGGGGTACGCCGTGAGTTGGGGCGGACCGCTGCAGGAGATTCACGACGCGTGCGTGCCGCCGCAGGATGGAGTGCCGGCCGGCTCCGCGCTCATGGGCTTCGTGGCACCGCGCACCAGTGCTGCCGCTCGGGCATTCCGTGACGCGAGTCTCGAGGAACGCCGCGCGGCGGTGCTGGCACAACTGGCGCGACTCTTCGGCCCCGAGGCCTTCGATGCGACTGGCTACGCGGAGTATGACTGGACGCGAGACCGGCTCAGCTGCGGACCGCACGATGATACGCCACCGGCGGCCCATCCCGACTACGGGCTCGCCCTCTTCACTGGCGATGCATGGAATGGTCGCCTGATCTGGGCCGGCTCGGAAACCTCCGAGATCGGTGGCGGGTATCTCGACGGAGCCGTGGCGTCGGGATGGCGCGCCGCCCACGCGGTCCTCTCCTTCGCCGAGTCGTCGTGAACGTGTCTGCCCCGCTGCACGCCGCCTTGGCGCTCGGACTGTTGCTCACGTTCGGCCACACTCATCGGGTGCAAACGCGCGCCTGCCCACTGCCGTCCGACTTCGCTTGGCAGCCGGCGTCACCGAAGGCCGGCTCGCTCTTTCGCGTGACGACGTCGGCGCGCACCGTCGGCGCCACCGTCGCCGCCACCGTTGCCGGTGAAACGCTGCACTTCCGCGTATCCGGCGACTCGGCGGTTGCGATCGCGGCGGTGCCGATCGATTCCACAACGGGTATCACGATGACGTGGTCTTGCAGCGGCGAGGCGTCGGGGAACGTGCGCATTCCCACCCTGGCCGGGAGTTATAAGCTCGAGCGACTGCGGGTCGCGCCGCGATTCGGTGCTTCACCCGATGCAGCCACGGCCGAACGCATGCGCGTCGAAGCCGAGCGCGCGGCCGCCGTCTCACGCGACGCGCACAACACCCCGCGACTCTGGTCGTCGCCATTTCTTTCGCCGCGGTCGTCGCGCATCACCAGCCCGTTCGGCGGTGGTCGCACATTCAACGGTGCCGTGACCAGTCGGCATATGGGCACAGACTACGCCGGCGCTGTGGGTGCACCGGTGCGTGCGGCCAACCGCGGCGTGGTCCGCATCGTCGATGCGTTCACGCTCGGCGGCAACGTGGTGTACGTCGATCACGGCGAAGGACTCGTCACGGCGTATTTGCATCTCAGCAAACAGCTGGTGTCGGTCGGTGACACCGTGGCGCGCGGCGACACGATCGGACGCGTCGGCGCCACGGGTCGCGTGACGGGGCCGCATCTGCACTTCATTGCGCGCTTCGGCACCATTACCGTGGACCCAGCGGGGCTCAACACACTCGCGCGCAGCGCACAACGACCGCGCTGAAACGGCGGCGACTAGCGCTGCAGTTCGCTCAGATAGCGCCGAATGCGGGCGGCGTTCGCGCCCACATCACTGCGGCCCACGCGGGACACCGAGCGCACATCAATGCGAGATCCGCCGTTTTCGGCGCGGATACGCACGACAACGTCGTCCTTGAAGCCAAACCAGGTCGTGGTGGCGGTGGCTTCGAGGCGACCGCTGGGTGAGTCGCCGGCAACGACCTCCCATCCCATCACCTTCGCCGCGGCCACGGCACGTTCGAAGGCCGCCAGCGGCGGCACCGGAAGCATGAGCGGCTGCACGTCGGGGTATGCCGTCCGCTGCAGCGCGGCGATGCTGTCACCGGCATACACGGCGGAATTCGGAGCCGATGCACGCAGCGGCAGAATTGCCACGAATGCCGGCGGGTCCGTCATGTCCGTCGTGATGTCATGAATCGGCGGCACCTGCTTCGCGGTCTGCGAGAAGCGGTACGGCACGCCGACCGTGACCGCCGCCAGCAGCAGACCAAGCACCAGCGTGACACGACTGCCTCCGCTCGCTCGTGTGAGCAGCAGCGCCAGCACACATGTGATGGCGGCCGCCACACCGACGTACGCCGAGTAGCGCAGCATCGAGAGCCCGGTGCGGTAGTGCCACACACCGAAGCGCGTCCCAAGGCCCGACGCGGCCAGCATCACGATGCTGGCCACCGCGAGCAGGACTGCCAACGCACGGAGCAGTTTCACGTCGCGTCTCCGGCGTTGGCGGGCATCACCGTGTTACGCCGCCTGGACGTCGCTGAAGCGCACGAGGCGCTTCGTGTCTTCGTCGTACAACGCCAGACGCAGCGCCTTCACACCCATGCCGATCGTCATCAAGGGCGCGGCCTCGAAGATCGGATTGTCGTCGTGCGCTTCCTGCAACCGGAAGTTCGGGATCTTCGGGCCGATGTGGTGCACGTGGTGCAACCCGATGCTGCCGGTGAACCACTGCAGGATCGGATGAAGCCGCAGATGCGAACTGCCCGTGATCGCGGCCGTGGCGTAGTCCCACTCGTCGTGCGTTTCCCAGTAGGCATCTTCGAACTGGTGCTGCACGTAGAACAGCCAGATGCCGGCGGCGGCGGCGACGTACATGCACGGCAGATACACCAGCAGGACGGCGCGCGGCCCCCAGAGCAAAATCGCCACGGTGATCGCGGCGGCGATCGCGAGATTCGTATACCACACGCTGTACAGCTGCTTGGTTTTCGTGGCCTTGCTACGACCACGGAATCGCTGATTCAGCATGAGGTGCAACGGACCGACCAGCATCAGCGACAGCGGATGACGAATGAGCCGGTAAATCAGGCGGCCACGCGCGTCGCGCTCGAGATACTCCTTCACCGTAATCGTGGGCACGTCGCCATGACCGCGACGATCAAGATCGCCCGACGACGCATGATGCAACGCATGGTCGCGGCGCCACTGCGCAAACGGCGTCAGCGTCATCACGCCGGTCACGAAGCCGAGCGCATCGTTGACTTTGGGCCACGGCAAGAACGACGAATGGGCGCAGTCGTGCATGATGATGAACGTGCGCACCAGCAACCCCGCGCCGGGCAATACGAGCAACGCCGTAACCCACGGGGCGACCTCGATGAAGTAATACATCGCCCACAACAGCGCACCCAACGGAACGAGCGTGTTCACGACTTGCCACACGGCGCGACGAACATCGGCGCCGGCGTACTTCGCAACGATCGCGGTCCACTCCGAACGGGGGACCTCCAACGTGCGGGACTGGAGCAACTCAGCCATGCAGGAAATGACCTGAAAACGAGGGCGGGAAGGCGCAGCACCGGCGCGCCGATACAGTATGAACTATCGCAGGAACACCGAACTCGGCGATAGCCCTAGTGGTAAGGAATACGCGCCGCCAGTGGTTCCCGCTGACGTGATACACCCGTAATCCCGACAGTTACGGTCGTTTCTCACGATCGGTCCGAATGACACAGTCATGGAGCAACAGCTCATACAACGCGATGGCCTGGTGACCATCGCCGCCGCAAGACGCGGGACTGCGAGGCCGTCGCGCCAGCGGGGAAACACGCGAACATCGCGGGTGAGCGGCGCCACCGGCGGCTGTTTGCGGCATTCCTCCACGCGTGGCACGTGACTGCCGAGACCGCGTTCGGCTACGGCAGGATGTCGTCGTCGTAGGGGAAAGTGAGAGGACCTGCGCGTCACTGCCTTCGAGCCTCATAGAGTACAGCGAAGCTGCGTGATGGCCTACCAAACGATGTCCGCCATGGTATCCCCGAGCGCCGCCTCGACCGCTTCCGTCGTACCCGTCTAACCCTGTGCTCCGCCGCTTGCCAAGACCGCAACTACCGGTTGATCGAGTTATCGAGGAACGGGCGATTGACCAGCGTACCGGTGGGGGACAGCGTCATGTCACCACGTAGCGTAATGGTGTACACACGCCCAGCTAGGAACGACACATTCGTTCGGGTCACGACGTTGGTGGGCGATCCCGGCAAACGCAGGATCAAGTCGTACGCCCCCTGCGGCGCCGCGGTAAAGCTCCCCGCACTCTTGAACGCGGTCGCCGCCGCGCCGACGGCCGTTTCCGTGGCCGCCGTGGTGTTGCTGAGAAAAAGCTGCATCGGTTGCGCATTCGGGCTGGCATTCACGAAGCGCACGAGCGCCTGCGTGAAGTCGAAGGTATCGGGGAACTGATCTTCGACGACAAAGCCGTCCACGCGCTTGGCCGTGGCATCGTACACGCCCGCCATGTACACCGAGTAGGCCTTACCCGAAACGACCGTAGCCGGGATGGTCGACACGGGAAGGTCCTTGTCGACCGTGGCCGAGATACGGCCAGAGAACGTGTAATCACCGGCCGCGATGCCAGTGTACAGGTTGCCCGCCGCCACCGCACCGTACGCCACACCGACCGTCGACTCCACTCCGGTCACAGAGGAGATCGCCGAAATCTTGTTGGTGTTGGCGTAGAAGTTTACCTGCGGCGCGTTGATGCCGAAGTTGAAGAACTTCACGCGCGCACCAGACAGTGGCGCGGTGATGTCATCCAACTGAATCGCGTCTTTGGTACAGGCTGCCAGGACCAAGGCCCCCAGCAGCACTCCAGTGAATCGAAGGGGTCGCATGGGCGGTTACGGTTGAGTGATCCAGAGCGGCTTCGTATGGAAATCGGGCGCGAGGCCACCGATTTTGTCGAGCGACGGACGGTTCCACACGTATTCCGAGTTGTACCGGGCGCGCACCCGTTGCGCGATCTTGTTGCCGTTATCCGCGAACAAGACCAACGGCGTAGCGAAACCGGGGAACACCTGTCGGCCGGTAGCCGGATCGAGGCCGGTGTAGTTGTAGCGACGCAGATCCGTCCACGTTTCGACATGCGCCCACGCCCACTGGGCGATGTACTTCTGCGACATCACCATCGACAGCGTCAGCTGCGCCGGATTCGTCGGCACGACGGCCGTGTTGGCGAGGTAGGCCGACCGCTCCGCTGGCGTGATCTGCGCCACGGCTTGCGCGTCGTCGCTGTTGCGCGCGTTCACGAAGTCAATGTGTGCCGCTACGCCCCTCGAGTACGCATCGAGGGCGACCGCACGGTTCCCCGAACGGAGCGCCGCCTCGGCCTTGATGAACTGCAACTGTGCATACGTCATGATCGGAAAGCGAGACCGATCGGCGAACAAATACCGCGAGGGCTGCCCTGCGCCGGCCGTTCCGACGTAGCCGAAAAAGTTGTTCGGCAACTGCGCGGCCGGCAGCGCGAGGGTTCCGGAATTCGGGTCCCACGCGCGGAAGGTACCGTCGGGTGACGGTGCCAACATGCGCGACACGCGGGGGTCTAAGGCCCCTGCGAAGACCGTGCCGTTCATCAAATTCAGGACGAACTGCGTCTGCCGGTACGAATTCAGGTTACCGCGACGCGGCCCCCAGAAGTTGGCGTCGGCATTGTCGGCGCTGGTGCCGCTGTACGGTAGCAAGGCATCGTCGGCATTGCCGGTAAAGGCGTTGTCGACAGCGTCAATCACCGCCTGCGGCCGATAGGTCCCCTTATTGGAGAAGTGGTTGAGCGCCATCGCGCGCAGCCCGGACGCAAACCGCAACCAGCGCACGCGATCACCGCTATACACACGATCAAAGCGCGAGATGTACGCCGAGCTCACACCGCCATCGGTGCGCGCCAGATAGACCGCGGCCGAGTCGAGATTCCGGAAGATCTCCTGATACGCGTACTCTTCGGTATCGTAGTCAAACGCAAAGCGGGTGGCATCAAAGGACTGCTGAATGATGCTTTCACCGTGCATGTTGGTGAGTTTGAGCCATCCCCACGCCTTGATGGTGAAGCCAATGCCCAGCAGGTCCCATCGCTCCGCCTCACGCGCCTTCCGCATGAGGTCGACGACGTTCTGGCCGAGCACGAAGTACACGTCACGCCACAGCTGCCCACCGTTGTCGCTTGGCGGGATGTCGTAGCCCATGCGATCCCATACACTGGGCAGCGCCGCGCCGGAGGGCAGTGTCCAGTTTTGCGTGTACCGCCCCACGAACCGTCCGTCGAACTGCTCGGAGGTGGCCATCGAGCTCAGGATGGGCGGCAGATATAGATTCGGCTCGACCTCCTGCGGGGCGTTGGGATTGACGTTGACGTCGAGGAAGTTTTGGCAGCCGGCGACACCGACGAGCGCACCCGTGAGAAGGGCGCCCCGCAGCAGCACGCGAGGGCGGCGCAAAAATGATAAGGAACTCCGGAGTATGTGCATGATCAGTATCCCACCGTGATGCCGAACGAGAAGCCGCGCGGCATGGGGACGTTACCGTAGTCGATGCCGACGCCGCCCGACCCACCGACCGCGGCCGTCGTGCCGTTAACAATCGGATCGAGACCCGTGTAATTCGTGAAGAGGAACAAGTCAGTCCCGCGGATGAAGGCGCTCGCATTGCGCGCGTTCAGCGCACGGCCCGGGAGCGGGAAGCGGACCGTCACGTCACGCAAACGCACCCAGTTGATGTTTCTTTCGATGAACAGTTCTTCGCTGATGCCCGTGTAGAAACCCGGCTGAACGGCGGGGATGACGACAATGTTGTTGGCCGTCGGCGTGGCGCTGTTCTCTTTGCCGTCACGTAACACGCCGGGGATCACCCGCGGGCGCTCGCGATCGAGTGTCAGCGGAGTCAGACCACGGGTGGTCAGGAAGTGCTGCGTGGCGTTGAACACATCACCGCCGTTCCGGAAGTCCCACAGCATCGACACCCGCACTTTACGGATGGTCAGGTTGTTGGTCACGCCCATCGTCCAGCGCGGCGTACGGTCGTACCCGGCATCGACGAAGTTGCCGTTGCGCGCCGGCAATCCGGTGGTGGGGTCGATGACCAGCTGATTCTGGTTGTTGCGGAGGTAAAACGTACCCGTGAGCGATCGCGTGGACAGCCCCGCCGAGGTGCCGTTCCGCACGTTACCGTACAACCACGTGTCGGAGACGTACGCTTCCGGGAACTCGTTCGGCAACTTGATGACCTTGCCGCGCGACTGATCGTAGTTGGCAATGACTTCCCACGTCACGTTGCGGCTCTGGATCGGCATCGCCCGACCAACCAGTTCCACGCCCACGTTGCGCGTCTCTCCACCATTGAGATTCAACAGAATGAATCCCGTGCCGTAGCTGCTGCGCGTGTCGTTCACAATCTGGTCGGTGTTGCGCTTGCTGTAATACGTGGCGTCAAGGCTGAGGCGATCGTTCAGCGACGCGATCTCAAAGCCACCCTCAGTCGACTTCGTAAACTCCGGACGCAGATTCAGGTTCGGACCCGTGAAGCCGTAGCCGTAACCGCCGCCAGTGGATGTCTTCGACTCGAGGAACGACCGATACGCGTAGGGCCTCGCGTCGCGACCCACCTCGGCGTACGTGGAACGGAGCTTCGCCGTCATGTGCCGGCCGATCATCGGCACGGCGTCGGACAGCACGAACGAGCCGGCGATGGACGGGTAGAAGAACGAATTCCGTTCGGCCGGAATGGTGGACGTCCAGTCGTTTCGCCCCGTGACCGTCAGGAAGGCGTAATTGCGGTAGCCGAGCTGCGCCTGACCGAACGCACCCACGAGGCGCCGTTGCGCGATGCTCGTACGAGCGAACCGGGTCGACACGTCGGTGTTATTGATCGAGATAAAGTTCGGCTCAAGGAATTGGCGCCCGCTTTCTCCGTTGACCGTGCTCTTGGTATCCTGGATCGCGTTTCCGACGAAGCCACTGAGCGTGAAGTTCTTGGGCAGGCTGACCTGCTTGAACGTGAACACGTTCTGCATGTTGATGCTACGCGACACGTCCACCGAGTTGTCGAGAATGCCGTTGTTGGCGAAGCCCAAGGCACTCTCCGGATGCCGCGCGATCACGTTGCTGTTGGTGTAGCCGTCTACGCCGAGATTGGTCTTGAAAAAGCCCCACGAAAACGGCGTAATCGTGAGCCCCAGGTTGGGGTACAACCGAACCTGCTTCGAATTCAACAAGTTTTTCGAGGTGCTGAAATACGGGTTGTCCGTTTCACCGTTCTGGGCCAGCGCGGTGACCCGTCGCCGCTGCCCCTGCGGCGTCAGAAAGTCACTCGCTTTGTCGGTCGACGGCCACAGCAACAAGCCGAGTAACGGACCGCCGTCACCCCGCAGTGGCTGATCATTGTTCGATTGCATGTAGATCAACGACAGGTCGGCATTCAGGTACTTATTCACCTGAGCCGTCGACCGACCCGTCAGATTGATTCTGTCAAGGCCGGCGCCAGGAAGCACACCGAGATTCTGGTTGAAATTGCCCGACACCCGGTAGCTCACTCGACTGTCGTTCGTGGCACCGCTAACGGTCAGCGTATGCTGCTGCGACACGCCGGTCTTGAAAAAGCCATCCACGTTGTCATAAAACGTGGTGCCGGCCGGGTAGGGATTCCCGAAGTACTGGAAAGAACCAAGCGCTGCACCAACCGCGCTCGTGGGGCCGTATGTGCGCTGCGACTCGGGGGCGACGCGCACGCGGTCCATGCGCACAAAGTTGCTGTACTCAAATCGACCGGCGCCGGCCTTACCTTTTTTGGTGGTGATAACGATCGCGCCGTTCGCGGCATCAATGCCATACAGCGCGGCGGCCTCAGCGCCCTTGAGGACCACGAGCGTCTCGATGTCCTCCGGGTTGATATCGGCCGACCGGTTGGTAAAGTCCACGCCGCGGTTGCTGAAGGCCGTGGCAGAGCCGGGGTTGTCCGACGCCAGTGACCCGGTGTTGAGCGTCTTGTTGTCGAGCGGTAGGCCGTCGATGATCATCAGCGGTTGGCTGCTGGAGCTGATCGAGCTCACACCGCGAATCGTGATGACCGTAGAAGCACCGGGCACGCCCGACGAACTGCTCACCTCGACGCCCGCCACGCGCCCCGCGAGCGCATTGATGAAGTTCTCACGCCCCGTCTGCGCGATCTCGGCCCCGGACACCGTCTGCTGCGCGGCGCCAATGGTGCGCTTGGCCGATTCCTGGCCAAGGGCAGTGACGACGACAGCGTCGAGGTTGGAGGCCGTTTTCTCGAGACTCACCTCATAGCGCGACGCCGCGCCCACGGTTCGCGTGACCGGCACGTAGCCGATCATGCGGAACTGGAGGACCTGCCCCACCTCCGCCAGGATCGAGTATTCGCCGGTGGACGCGGTGGTCGCCGCAGTCGCTGTACCGCGAACGGTGACCGACACGCCCGACAGCGGGAGCGTCTGGTCCCGCGTCACTTTTCCTGTGATGACTTTGGGCTGCGCTGCCAGCGGTGCCGCCAGCAACCACGTGCCCGCCAACACCGCGAGGATGTGTGGCCTGTTCATAGAGAGGGGGGAGGAGGGAACAGCCGTGCTCAATTACGCTACACTAGGCGGGAGCCAGCATCAGCGCTAGAGGGTTGGACCCGATTCATCGAGCTCCACCAGCGGCAATCGCCACGTTTTCCGCCCATGACCTGCTCTTGACAAGCAACGGCGGGCGATAGAACGCCAGGAAACGTCTCGGCCGGCTCGTTCGTCTATACCGGCTTGCCCGTAGCCTGTGAATGTCGCCCAGAGGACACATGGCCCAACACTCCGCCCCGGACGCCCTGTTTCTGGCGTTCCAGACCGCCGTCGCGGGGCGCTATTCGATTGATCGTGAACTGGGCCGCGGTGGTATGGGGGTCGTGTACCTCGCTCGCGAGGTGCACCTCGATCGACTGGTGGCCATCAAGCTATTGCCGCCCGAGCGTGCGAAGGACCCGACGCTGCGGGATCGCTTTCTCCGAGAGGCACAACTCGCCGCCAAGCTATCGCACCCGCACGTCATCCCGATCCATGCCGTCGATATCGCTGGTGACTTCGCATACTATGTGATGATGTACGTCGACGGTGAAACGCTGTCGCAACTCGTGCAATCACAGGGTCCCCTTGCCGCGCGCGAGGCATCGCGCCTCTTGCGTGAGGTCGCTTGGGCGCTCGGGTACGCCCACGCGCAAGGCCTCGTGCACCGCGACGTGAAGCCTGAGAACATCCTGATCGAGCGCGAGAGTGGCCGCGCGATCGTGTGTGATTTCGGTATCGCCGCGGCTCTTGGGCAAGACCCCTCGACGGACCGTGCAGTCAGCGGCACGCCGGAGTTCATGAGTCCAGAACAGGCACTCGGGCACGATGTCGACGCACGCAGCGACCTGTATTCACTCGGCATCACTTCGTACTACGCGCTCACCGCGCGGCTGCCGTTTACCGGGATCAGCGCTACGGAGGTTCTGGCCAAACAGGTGACCGAAGCGCCGCGCCCGCTCTCGTCATTGGGCATTGCCGTTCCGCGTCGACTCGCGCAGCTCGTGGAGCAATGTCTCGCCAAACATCCGAGCGATCGGCCCGCGCGCGCGGATGCGCTTGCTGAAGCACTCGGCGTCGCCATCGAACAGCGACGCGAGCTGCCCGCGGCGCTTCGCGCCTTCGTCAAACGGGACGGTCGAATGGATGGTGGGGGTACGCTGCTCGGACTCATCACCGCCTTGGTCTCGGCCGTCGGGCTTTCGGCCTCGGCCGGGCCTTCGGCTGGAGTCGTGGCACTCGTGACCATGTTGGCGTTGATGCCGGCAGTGTTCGGCGTATTGGCGGCGCGAGATCTTTTGAGTAGAGGCTTTGCTCTAGCGGACCTTCCGCAGGCCTTTCGTGTCGAGCGGGAAAGCGCGCGCGAGGAGCGCGCCGTACGTCAGCCGCGGTGGCGCACCCTGTTGACCCGCACGTTAGGTGCGACGACGCGCGTGGTGGCGTCGACAACCGCCCTCATTACCCCGCTGACGTTCTTCGGAGGCACATCTCCGCGGCTCTCCGCCGTCGCGTCGCTTGCGTTGGTGGGCACCGTGGCGAGCATCGCACTCACGATCACGTGGCTCGGTGTCATGCAGCGTCAGCGTGATGTCGACGTGGAGTTCTGGGGCGCTGCATGGACTGGCCGTTTCGGCGGACTCGCGTTCAGCGCGGCGAAACGACTGCGTGGCGCACAACGCGCGGCGCCCGCGATGACCCATCGGGCAACGGAGCTCTCGCTCGGTTTGGCCGCCGAACAGCTATTCGAGACGTTGCCAGCTTCGTCGCGGGCAGCCTTGTCAGATCTGCCATCAGTGCTGAAACGCCTGCAGCAGGATGCACAGCGACTCCGCGAGCGACTCGATCAACTCACGGACGCCATTGGCCATCATACACACGATGGAAATCATGGCGTCGACGGACTGCGCGGCGAGCGTGATGCCGCGCTGGCGCGACTTCGCGACGCGGTGACGGCACTGGAGACGCTGCGACTGGGCTTACTGCGCCTGCACGCGGGATCAGCCTCACTGGAAAGTCTCACCACGCACCTGGAACTGGCGGCCGACGTTTCGGCTGAGGTCGATCGACTGGTTGCAGCGCAGCAGGAAGTCGAAGCTGCGCTGACGTACCCACTGCGCCCCGCACTCACTCCGGCGTGATCTCCATGCATACACCCTCGAGTACATCGCACCCCAACACGCATCGCGACGCCGGAGCACCTGAAACACGGGCGTCGGCGTGGTCCTCACTCGGCGGCGCGCGCGCGATGGTCGCGAACGACGCTGCCGCTCATCCGATGCGTGATCCATCGACGGATACCGGCTCGCACCGTGGAGGCTGGCCACGGTCATTGCTCGGCGTGCTGCGGAACGCTGTTGTCGGCCTCGCGCTATTGTCGGCCATTCCGCTGGCGCTGATTGGAAGCGGCCGAGCGGTGGTGACCAGGGATTCTGTTCGCCTTGCTGCACAAATTTCGCGCGTCGATCATCTACGCGTGTTGCGGGCCCCCATCAATCCTGCGATCTCGCCACAAGAGGCGGGTGCAGCACTGCGTCGCCTGTCCACCACCACACCGACAGACTATTTGCCGCTGCAGTCGGGTTCCGCAGTGCACGACCGCCCGTGGCAACGCATTGAGTTGAGCAGTGACATCTTTCCCACAATGCGTACGCCGCAGTTTAAAGGTCCTGCCCATTTCATGGTGATTGCGAAGACGGTCAATGGCTACAACGCCAAAGAAATGGCGTATCTGCGGGAGATCGCGAACGCCCCCATTTGGAAAGACTTCGATGCCGTCGCAACGGCCGCCAGCGTCGACCTCGTGGGAGGTATGTCGGGCACGACATCGTCCTCCGAAGTCCCCATAAGCCGGTACCCGAGCATCGGCTTCAGCGGCAACAAGCAACTCGCCTTTGCCGCCGTCTCGCGCGCCGCCTACTACGAGGCCTCGGGCGATCATGCCGAGGCGGAACGTATGCTGCGCACGCTGGTGTCGTACGGATTCACGCTCATCGACCAAGGCGCCGGCGCCATTGACGCGATGCTCGGACGGATCATCGTCGACATCGGCCGCGATGGACTGTGGCATTTGTACACGATACGTGGTCGCAACGAGGAGTCCGTCCTCGTAAAACCACTACCACTCGCGGCGTCGGTCACCGCGCCCGTATGGCGCAGCGCGACAGATATCGCGGCCGATAGCCGCCTCCCTCGTTCCGTACGTCTCGACGCCCTGAGTTCGCTCAGCCTCCAAAGCTGCGGTTCACTCCGCAGTGTGCTGACCGGTCCGAGCGCGGCAACGAAAAGCGCCATCAGCGGCGCGCGCGCCTCGATGGTTCGGTATCCCTCTGAGCATGCCCTGTTCGACCTGATCGAACGCTCCGTCGAGCACGGACCGGAGCTCGATTATCTGAACGCGTACAATCCGATCGTCGGTATCGCCCAAGTTGTCAGCGCGGTCACCGGTAATCCACGCGTCGCCAACTGCACGGTCCTCGCCGCCAGTATCAAACCGAACTAGCCCGTCGCTCACGCATTACAGTCGGGATCGCACGCGGGACGAGCAACGCGAACCCGTTGAGCCACGTCACGCCCGCGCCATCGCGAACATCTAGTTCGAACTCCCGTGAGCTGCGCACGAACGCTGCGATCGCTTCGTGTAGCAGCATGCGCACGATGCCCGCGCCCACGCAGCCATGCGCACCGGCGCCGAACGCCAGATGCCCCGACTCGGCGCGCTGCACGTTGAGCCGCTCCGGATCAGTGAAGATCGCGGGGTCGCGATTCGCTTGGCGTAGCCGCAGCACGACCTCGTCACCGGTCTCGATCGCATTCCCGTTAAGCATCATCGGCGCGAGCGCCGTGCGAAACACCGCGCACGACGGCCCAGCATAACGCAATAGTTCATGGGTGGCCACCGCGAGCGTGTGCTCATCACAATGCGCCCGAAGCCATGTGAGCTGCGCCGGATGCTGGAGCAGCGCCAGCATCGCGCCTCCTACTACCGCGGGCACCGTGTGCATGAGTGCCACGAAGCTCTGCACCGTGCCGGCGCCGCCGTATCCCTCGAGCAGCACCGCCAACTGTGTGGCCGCGTGCGACAGCGCCGTACTGGGCGCACCACTCCGGGCCACCGCCGACTCTTCGAACAGCGTGCATGCTATTGGCATGCAGTCGTCCACCACAGACGCCGGAAGAC
This sequence comes from Gemmatimonas sp., assembly GCF_031426495.1. Classification (NCBI taxonomy): domain Bacteria; kingdom Pseudomonadati; phylum Gemmatimonadota; class Gemmatimonadia; order Gemmatimonadales; family Gemmatimonadaceae; genus Gemmatimonas; species Gemmatimonas sp. The sequence continues at coordinate 145,921 of NZ_JANPLK010000049.1, forward strand.
CAAGCACCTGCTGCGCCGCCTCGTGTGCCCACGGCTGGGCCACGTCGCGCATCAGATCGACGGCGCCGTCCGACGGAAGCGCAGCCAGCCGTTCGACAGCCCGCGCTCCGAGCGAGTCGCGCCATCGCGCCAGCAGAGCCGGTGGTAGCTCCTGCTGTATCGCCGCGCGCACGACGCGGTGCGTCTCGTCGCCGAGCGCGTTCACACCATGCGGCGCGAGGCGTTCGTCCCGCAGCGCCGCGTGGACGTCGGCGTACGTGCACAACGTCCACACCGCGCGCGCGGTCACGGAATCAGCTTTGGTGCTCCGCCAGAGCGCAGGAAGTCCATCGCCATGTTCGTCATGGCGCGCACACCAACGGTCAACGCCCGGTCGTCACCCTGAAACAGCGGCGAGTGATTACTGGCCACCGTCTTCAAATCGATATTCGGCGGCGTGACGCTCAGGTTGAAGAAGAAGCCCGGCGCGAGTTCGGAGAAACGCGAGAAATCCTCACCGGCCATGGTCACATCACCTTCAGTCGCCCCCGCCGCACCCGCGACGCGCTTGAGCGTGGGAAAGAACTTGGCGACCATCGCGTCGTTGTTCACCGAACTCGGATAGCCGATGTCCACGATCACATCGGCGGTGGCCCCGTGCGCCTCCGCGATATGGGTCGCGATACGCTTCATACGCGCGTGAATCGTCTTCCGCGCCTCGGGGTCGAACGCGCGGATGGTGCCGATCATCCACACCGAATCGGGGATGATGTTTTCGCGCAGGCCGCCGTGAATTGCACCGACCGTGACCACCGCCGGCGCCTTCGACAAGTCGAGCTGACGTGACACGATCGTCTGCAGCGCCGTCACGATCTCCGCGCTCACCACGATCGGATCGACGGTGTTCGACGGCATCGCGCCGTGCCCCTGTCGTCCGTGCACTACGATGCGCCAGCCGTCGGCGCTGGCCGAGATCGCGCCGGCGCGATAGCGCATGGCGCCAAGCGGTCCGGGACCGACGTGCAATCCAAACACGCCGTTTACACCCTTCATCACGCCGGCGTCGATCATCGGCTGCGCGCCACCGCGCGGCGGCACTTCCTCGGCCGGCTGGAACAGGAACTTCACCGTGCCGGGAATGCGATCCTTGAGGCCGGCCAATACTTCGGCGGTGCCCATCAGCATCGCGGTGTGCATGTCATGTCCGCAGGCGTGCATCACGCCCGTCTCCTGCCCGTTGTACACCGTGCGCACCGTCGACTTGAAGGGCACGTCAACCAGTTCGGTGACCGGCAGCGCGTCCATGTCCGCGCGCAGCGCCACCGTGGGGCCCGGTTTGCCGCCCTTGAGAATCCCCACCACGCCGGGAATGCCCCCCACGTTCTCCTGCACCTCCATCCCCAGCGCCTTGAGGTGCGCCGCCACCAACGCGGCCGTGCGCTTTTCGGCGTAGCCGAGTTCCGGATGCTGGTGAATGTCGTGGCGCCAGGCGGTGACCTTGTCGGCGATCGCCGCCGTCCGGCGATCGATCTCGGCGGCCAGTGCGGGGTCGGCGACGACGGGTTGCGCACGGAGCGACGGCGTAACGCTCAGTGTAGCCGCGAACAGCAGAGCAGCGAAGAATCGTGAGGAGCGCATGGCAGAATCGGGGAACGGGGAGCGCGTGAGACAGGGGTCAGCACAGAGCGAACGGCTAAATCTGTTCGATCAACAGCTTGATCTTCATCGTGCTCGCCGTCGGCCACTTACGCTCCGTCGTGATCAGCCGTTCGGCGTCGTGATGCACTGCCGTCGCGATGACGAGCGCGTCAGGTAGGCGCAGGCCGACGTGCTGAGCGCGAACACGTGCTGCGGTCGACGCGGTTTCGGCGTCGAGCGAAACGACGGTGATCGGAAGACGTTCGATCAAACTATGTACGACGAGGACGCTCGCCTTGCCGCGGCGGTAGGGGCCGACCAAGCACTCCGCGAATGCGGAGGCCGCTATCGCCAGCCCATGACCGTCACGCAATACGTCGGCGATGGCACGATGCGCGCTGCTGTGATGCGCGTCGTTCGCATCGAGCAGACCGATCACCACGCCGGCGTCAAGGTGGACTACTCCCACTCGGCACGCAACGTGTTCAGTTCGTCACGCTGATACACGCCAGTCAGCGCGCCAACGAACGCTGAGAGGACATCGCTTTCGCGCATCAGCACGACGCGACCGGCGCCATCGCAGGTGGCCGTCACCCGCTCGCCGACCTTGAGCCCCGCAGCACGCAGCGTGTCGACCGGGATCGTAATCTGGTGCTTACTGCTGATGCGACTCGTCTTGACGGGCCCATCCTTTACCTTTTTCATAAAGTAAAGCTATGCGTTTCACCGGCGGGCGCAACCGTGCCGTGCACCCTACGGCACGATCACCGGCGTCGCAAAGAAACTGTTCGCCCGCCACGCCGGGCGGGTTTTCCGGTTCGCCACACCCAGCGCCAACTCGGCATACAGCGCATTGAACCCCGCGGCCGCTTCGAAGTCGATGGGCTGCGCCAAGTCATCGGACATCTTGTGGTACCGCTCACGCACCCAGCCGGTGAACGTCTTCTCCTCCACAGTGCCCGGCGTGTACCCCAACTTGAACGCCAGCGACGGCACGCCACGGCGAATGAAGCTGTACTGATCGCTGCGCACAAACCGCATCTCCTGCGGCTCCGGATCAGGCAACACCTGCAGCCCGCGCGCCGTCAGCACACCACCCACGTCGTCGGCCAGGTCCGATTCGTCCACGCCATACACGAAGAGTCCTTTCAGCGGAAAGAGCGGCAGAAACATGTCGGTGTTGAGGTTGGCCACGATCGTGCCGCGCATGATCGACGGTCGCGCCGCAAAGTAGCGCGAACCCAGCAATCCCTTCTCCTCGGCCGTGACTGCCACGAACAGTAGTGTGCGCTTGTTGCCGCCGCGCGCGGCGACCGCCTTGGCCGTTTCCATCAGCGTAGCCGCTCCGGTGGCATTGTCCATCGTGCCGTTGAAGATGCTATCACCGGTGAGCGCCGGTCCCTTGAACGTGCCCACATGATCGAGGTGCGCGCTCAACACCACCACTTCGTCGCGCAGCGTGCGATCGGTGCCCGGCAACATGCCCACGACGTTCGGCGAGATAATATCGCGACGCACCGTGGGCAGCGTGGCGCGGAGCGACACGGTGAGCGCTGCCGTCGGAAGCGGCTCGCCGCGCGCGGCGATGGCCGCAACGCTGTCCCACACGATGCCGCTGCCGGCCAGCAGCCGCGGCATAAGCGCCGGATTCAACACACTGTTGATTCGCTGCCCCCCCAGATCGTCGAGCGACGTATCGGCCAACGACACGGAGCTCCCAAGACGCGTGTTCTCGTTATCCACCCACGCACCGCCAGCTCCGACGGCCATCACACCAACCGCCCCGGCTTGCCGCATGGCGGCCCATCGCGTGCGCGTGCCATGCGCCAGCAGCGGCGCCGAGAGGCCTTTTGGGTTGGCGTTCACATACAGCACGATCTTGCCGCGCAGATCGAGGCCCTTGAGGTCGTCCATGCCCGCCTGCGGCAGCGAGACGCCGTACCCCGCGAACACCAGAGGTGCCTCCACGTGGTCGGTAGCAAGTCTCGCCGTGACACGCACATCACGACCCACCGCCAGCGGTGTCCACGCGTCACCTTCGCGCAGCGCCAGCGCAACGCCCTCCTTCGCCATACCGACCTCGATGAAGCGCACCGGCTGATACCAGCCATCGGTGCCGGCCGGCGTGAGACCCGCCAACCGGAACTGCTCGGCCACGTATCGCGCTGCGGCTTCATGCCCGGGGCTGCCCGTGTCACGGCCTTTCAACGAGTCATTGGACAGCACCTGCACGTGGCGCCACCAGGCCTCGGCGGGCTGCTGCGCAGCGAGCGACACGGGCATCGCCATGTGCGTGGCGATGACTGCGGCCGTGAAGGCGACGAACGTCGTGGAACGTGTCATGAGATCGGGTCGGTGGAAGCAAATGAACATGGGCTACCGCGACAGCAAACGCTTCAACAATTCCGGCATGGCGTGCAGCTGATCAATGTGGTCCGGCGCCGTCGTGCCCGCGAATCCCAGCGCGCGGAAGTGCCTCGCGTGGACTTCGCTGAGCTGCTGCATGCCACGCGGGCCCCAGCGCAACACCGGCGTGCGGCGCAGTCCCAACGCAGTAATGGTCCAGTCGGCGGTCTCGGTGGTGCTGGCGTACGTGCCCGGGAAAATCTCCGAGTGCGCGATCAGCATGCGCTTCTCGCCGCGCGCCGCCGTCCGCGCGAACGCGGTGAGTGACACCAGATTCATCGTGTCGAGCATGCCGCCAGCCGCGAGCACCTGCCCCTCCGGCACGTATGACGTGTGCATGCCGTCCAGCAGCAGGACCGCATCCACCCGGGCCAGGTGCCGCGGCTCACGCAGGATCGAGCGCACCGCCCCGTGACCGGCGGAAAAACCCACGAGCGTTACACGGGCCATGCGCGAGGGGCGACCGGTCACCGCCGCGACCTCGCGCGTGACGGTGGCCCGCAGCGTGTCGAACGCCACCGGGTCGGCGAAGCTGCGATCGTAGATGCCGGAACCGGCTCCGAGGTTGAGCACGACGGCCACCGTGCGTGTTCCGAGAGCGGCCACGGCCTTCTGCGGCAACCATGCTGCGCCGTGGAAGTGGACCACGACATCGAACGCATCGCGAGACCGCACGCGATCGGGGACCCAAAGCTCGACCGGCTTGCCGGCTGGTCCGTTGAAGGACCGCGCCGTGCCGCCCAGCAGACGCGGTGTGAGCCGCTCGTGCACCCGTGTAGACTCCACCATGGGCGACGCTTGCTGCGACGGCTGCTGCGGCGACGGTGTGGGCGGTGGCACGGCGAGCACGCCCTGCGCCGACGCCGCCAGCAGCGGCCACAGGTGCGCGACGATGCCAACGCTGCTGGCGGTCTTCTCGAACCAATTCATGACCTCTCCGCGCAGCCAACCGTGAACACGTGACGCATCACCGGCAATGTACCGACGACGTCGGCAGACGCGACTTTCTCAAGCGGCTGGATCGGTGGACAACTCACGCAGCAGCCAGTCTCATCCGATGAAAATGTGTGCACCCGCAGCTATCTAGCATTACGGACCGGCATGCGCGACTACTACCACGCACAGACGCCATTTGTGAATCCTTCGCCACGACGCGGCAGTGACGGCCGAGGTAGATCGTGATCGCACACACGGGGCAAACCCCATAGGTGCTCCGCGACAAATCCCCCTCCGTATCCCGAGCCCTTTGTGAGAGCGTTCCGTTTCCCGGGATGGGAATTTCGATCGGGCTGGGTCGACGATCCGTCGAGCATACGGCGCGATCGCCGACCTCGCCAGCACTGCGTGACGGGCGTCGGCGACGTCACAGCATTGCAGCATCCCGCCGGAATGTTCGCGGCTCGCTGTCACGCCCCGAGCACATGCACGAACGGCAGTGAGCGTGCGCACCGTGCGCGACACCCTATCGAAGCGTAGCGCGAGTGCCGCGCGTTGCTTGCGCCGGCTGCGCCGGATCTGTATGGTGGGCTGAGCATTTACACACTCTCTCCTCCAGCACCGGTATACGAATGAAGCGAATCTCCATTGCCACGCTCGCACTTTGCCTCGTCGCGACGCAGGCAAGTGCGCAGCTACAGAACGGAAGCTTTGAATCGCCCGGATGCCCCAATGAGTTCTTCTGCACCAACGGGCCGATCACGTCGTGGCAGACCTACGGAAGCATTGATGTCGTCAACATGTACTGGCCTGCGGGCGACGGCTCCATCTCGCTCGATTTGAATGGTGCTACACAGGGGGGCGTCGGACAAACGCTTGCGGGGCTCACGGTCGGTGCGACCTACGACCTGTCGTTCCTGCTGTCCAAGAATCCCGGCATTGGATCAGCAACGCTCGACGTGCTGTGGCTCGATGCCACACCTGTGAACGAGCTGGCATTCTTTCTGACGCCCATCGGCAACTCCTTCACGTTCGCCACGCCGAACTCGCGCACGGACATGTTGTGGGGGCAGCGATCGATGCAGCTCACCGCGACGAACACCACGATGTTTCTCGGCTTTCGATCGCTGGAGATCATCTCCACTGCAGGGCCGGCACTGGATCGCGTCTCACTCACGCAGACGAGTACCACCGTTCCCGAGCCCGGTACGTACGCGCTAATGGCATCGGGACTGCTGGCGCTCGGCGTGATCCGTCGGCGACGCATCACGCGGTAGGAGTTCGGTGGACACCGTGAGCCGGGTGGCGAAGGGACGATCGTCCTCTGCGACCCACACGTCGATGTGCACGTAGAACCTGGCGTGCGGCCACGTCAGCTTCCCGGCGGCCTGGATCCCGCCATAATGCCGGTTGGCCCGCGGCCACAGGAGCGCCACGAAGCCAACGCGCTGGCATTCTTTCCTGCACCAAGGCATGACGTCTCCACGCCGACGTTGGTGAGCATGTGACCAGTCACCAGAAATGCACCGACGGCGTGGGCCGACGCGACTTTCTCAAGCGACTGGCCGTTGTCGCGCCTTTGATGTGGGCCGCGCCGGCATGTGTCGCGGGTCGACCACATCGGTCGCCTGCGGCTGCCGACGAACTCGTCGCCGACCTCGTGATCATCGGCGGTGGCCTCGGCGGCTGCGCGGCGGCGCTGGCGGCTGCGCGACGCGGACTCCGCGTGATCATGACGGAAGAAACCGACTGGATCGGCGGACAGCTCACGCAGCAAGCGGTGCCGCCCGACGAGAATGCGTGGATCGAAACGATCGGCGGCACGCGCAGCTATCTGGCACTACGGACCGGCATCCGTGACTACTACCGCGCGCAGACGCCGTTGACCGCGCGCGCCATGGCCAACCCGCGGCTCAATCCCGGCAACTGCTGGGTGTCGCGGATTGGGTGCGAGCCGCGTGTTGCGCTCACCGTGCTCGAAGCCATGCTCGCCCCGTATGTGGCGAGTGGGCAATTGCGCATTCTGCGCCACTACACGGCGGTTGCGGCAAGCGTGGATCGTGACCGCGTGCACGCGGTGCGCGTACGGCAGCGCAACACCGGCCACGACATCGAGCTACGCGCTCCCTACTTCGCCGACGCCACCGAACTCGGTGACCTCCTGCCGCTCACGCGGACGGAGTACGTCACGGGCGCGGAGTCCGTCGCGCAGACCGGCGAGCCGCACGCCATGCGCACGGCCGAGCCGGACAACGTGCAGGCGTTCACGATGTGTTTCGCGCTCGAGCATCGCAGCGGTGAACAGCATGTGATCGATCGGCCCAGCGACTACGCGTCCTGGCGCGATCTCGCGATTCCGGCCGCCGACGGCGTGACGTATCGCCTGCTCAGCTTTGACGAACCAGCAAACCAGCGCATCGGCTTCGATCCCGAACGGCGTACCGGCTACTGGTCGTATCGTCGCGTGATCGATCGCGATCTGTTCGCGCTTCAACCCGCCGATGATGCGCGATACCGGCACGACGTGAGCATCGTGAACTGGGGGCAGAACGACTACTCGTTTGGATCACTGATCGACGTGAGCGCGGCCACCGCGCAGCAGCACGTCGCGCGGGCGAAAGCGCAGAGCATGTCCCTGCTCTACTGGCTGCAGACCGAAGCCCCTCGTCCCGATGGCGGCGCCGGATGGCCGGGACTTCGCCTGCGCCCCGATGTCATGGGCACCGACGACGGCTTCGCGAAGTATCCGTATATTCGCGAAAGCCGTCGCATCGCCGCCGAGTTCACCGTGTGCGAGCAGCATGTGACCACTGAGTCGCGTCCGGATGCCACGCGTGCGGCCGACTTCCCCGACAGCGTGGGCATCGGGCACTACAGCATGGATCTGCACCGCACTACCCGCGGTGACTACGGGCGCTACGGCGCGACCTTTCCCTTTCAGATTCCGCTGGGTGCGCTGCTGCCGCAGCGCGTGGAGAACCTGCTGCCGGCGTGCAAGAACCTTGGCGTCACGCACCTCACAAACGGCTGCTATCGCCTGCATCCGATCGAGTGGAACATCGGCGAGAGCGTGGGAAACCTCGTGGCGTTCTGTTTAGCGAAGCGCTGCGCGCCGCGTGCGGTACGCCAGCAGGCGAAGCTATTGCAGGACTTTCAGCGGGAGCTCGCGCGCGTCGGGGTGCCGTTGCAGTGGCCGCTGCCGGGCTGAGCGGACTCCACTATGCGTTCGACGCTCGCCCGACGGGGATTCGCGATCAGTACCGTTTCGCCGAGTCCCCCTGCTGCCCTTCGACGCGGGCCCCATTTTGTCCAGGAGCTCTCAATGGCGAAGTCGCATAATTGCATTCTGGCAGGCCGAGTAGGGACGAGCGGCAAAGGCTGGGTGCTGCTGGACGGTCTCCGCCGCCGGACATACCTTGGCACGGTTCACCGGCATACCCATCGGGTCGAGTGCCTGGCCCGTCAACGAGTGGGCCCGGCCCAGTACGCCGTGTCACGCTGCCCACAAAACGGCACCGCATTTGGCTGACATCACCGAACACCTCGCAGCCGCCCTCGGCGACCGGTACCGCATCGAGCGTCGACTCGGTGAGGGCGGCATGGCTATCGTGTACCTCGCCGAGGATCTCAAGCACGACCGCAAGGTAGCGCTGAAGGTGCTGCGCCCCGAACTCGGCGTGGTACTTGGCGCCGAGCGGTTCTTGCAGGAGATCAAGACGACGGCGCGCTTTCAGCATCCGCACATTCTGCCGCTTTACGACAGTGGTCGAACAATGGCGGCGCATGGCGACGGCACGGGATTCCTGTACTACGTCATGCCGTACGTGGAAGGGGAAACACTCCGGGACAAGCTCGATCACGAGCAGCAGCTCGGGATCGACGAAGCGGTGAGCATTGCCAGCGAAGTCGCCGACGCGTTGCAGTACGCGCACGAGCAAGGGGTCATTCACCGGGACATCAAGCCAGAGAATATTCTCCTGCGCAACGGGCACGCGTTCGTCGCGGACTTCGGCATCGCGCTGGCGGTGAGCGCGGCAGCCGGCGGACGGATGACGGAGACGGGTCTGTCGCTGGGCACACCGCATTACATGTCGCCCGAGCAAGCGACGGCCGACAGAAGCATCACCAACCGCTCGGACATCTACGCACTGGGCTCCGTGCTGTTCGAAATGCTGACGGGTGAACCCCCGCATACCGGCCCATCGGCGCAGGCGATCATCATGAAGATCGTGTCGGACGAGGCGCGGCCGGTCAGAACGCTCCGCAAGGCGGTGCCGCCGAACGTCGCTGACGCAGTCGCCATGGCGTTGGAGAAATTCCCGGCCGATCGTTTCGACAGTGCGAAAGCGTTTGCCGATGCGCTACGCAGTCCCACGTTCGCGCTGCCCGCTTCACGTACTACCGTCACCGGTGCCTCGCGTACGGTGTCCCGTCGGATGGTGCTCCCTGCGTTGGCGGTCGTCGCGCTGGTGAGCGTCGCGCTGGTAGGCGTCGCGCTGGCCGCCCAGCGGTGGATTCGCCCGAGTCGAAGCACGTCCGTCGCGCGCTACGCGACAACGCTCGGCGCGCCCGGTGCGCTCGATGGCATCACGTTTGGGGTCGAGGCCGCGCTCTCACCCGATGGCGCGTCGTTGGTTTTTCGCAGTCCGCTCACTGGTCCCGGTCAGCTCTACATCAAGCGTCGCGATGAAGTCGTCGCACGGCCACTGGCCGGCACGGAAGGCGGCTCGGGACCCTTCTTCTCGCCCGACGGCGCGTTTATCGCGTTCGTTGCCAACGGACAATTGCGGCGAATTCCGAGCGCTGGTGGCGCGCCGCTCAAACTCGCGGACTCCGTCAACGCGACCTTCAACCGCGGTGCGTGGTTGGAAGACGGGTCGATCGTGTACTACGACGCCCCGTCTCGTACGCTCCGCCGCCTCCGTACCGGAGACGCCGCGTCGCAGGTGATCGTCTCGCGCGAGACGCTGGAGGGGCGCTTTCCGTGGCTGCCCACGCCGCTCCCACGCTCACGCGGCGTGCTCTTCACAGCGCATCGCACCGAGTGCGTGGGACCAGTGAGCTGCCGTCCGAGCCGCGTGTACGTGTACGACGCACGCAAGGATACCGTGCGCGCGCTCTTCGAAGACGCCATCGGCGCCTGGTACGTCCCTACGGGACACGTGCTGTACCTGACCAGCGCGGGGACGCTGATGGCTGCGCCGTGGGACGACGAGACCCTTACCGCGACCGCTCGACCGGTGCCGGTGTTGGACGGCATTCAGGCTCCGGGCTTTGTGATCTCCGACGATGGGACGGCGTACTATCTGCTCGGTCGCTCGGAATTCGCGCCGGGCCCGGTGCCGAACGCGAAAGTCGTGTGGGTCGATCGCGCTGGGCAGGTCGAGCCGGTGGATTCCGCATGGCAGGTGAACACCAGCGGCACGTTCCGCGGCATGACGGAAATTGACTGGGGACTCGCCCTGTCGCCCGACGGACGACGCATCGCACTCACGCTGCTCACGGAGCTTGGCACCGATATTTGGATCAAGCAGCTCCCTACCGGGCCGGTGTCACGGCTCACGCAGCATGCGGGCGTGGACCGCGCGCCGGCGTGGACGCCTGACGGGAAGTCCGTCACGTTTCTCTCGGATCGACCGATCGGGACCGGTTCGAGGGCGAACGGGAATTCGTACCACCGGTGGGAGCAGGTCGCCGACGGCACGGGTGAGGCAAGACTCACCGGCAACTCGGGAGTGGATAGCCTGACCCGTGGCATCGTAGCCAACGGATCCAACGCGAGCGGCGCGGTGCTGTCGCCCGATTCCCGTTGGCTCGCGTATGTGTCGAATGAGCAGGGCGCGAACGAAGTGTTCGTCCGTCCGTTCCCCAATGTGAACGGCGGAAAGTGGCAGGTGTCGCGCGGTGGTGGTAGTGCTCCGCTCTGGGCGCACAACGGGCGCGAGTTGTTCTACGTCGCCAACGGCAAGATGCATCTCGTGAGCATCCGTTCGGGTCCGCCATTTTCAGCGGAGCCCCCGCGCACCTTGTTCACGATCCCGGAGTACATCCGCGCGGGATCACCGGTCGGTGGCACGTTTGCGATCACGCCCGACGATCAGCGGTTTCTCATGGTGCGCGACAACAAGTGGGAAGATATGGCGGGGACGCCAACGCTCGTGGTGGTACAGAACTTCTTCGACGAACTGCGGGCGAAGCTGAAGCAATGATGCAAACCGACTACGTGGTCATCGGTGCGGGTGCAGCCGGTATGGCCATCACCGATGCGTTGCTCACCCATACCGACGCCACCGTTACGATGGTGGACCGCCGTCACGCGCCCGGCGGACACTGGATCGATGCCTACCCGTACGTGCGACTGCACCAGCCGTCGGCATTTTACGGAGTGGATTCCACACCACTCGGACGGACCACGATCGACGTTACCGGCTTGAATGCCGGGTTCTACGAGCGCGCCAGTGCAGACGATATCCGCTCGTACTATGGGCAGGTCATGCAGCGCCGTTTTCTCGCCAGTGGACGCGTCCGGTACTTCCCGAACTGTGAGTACCTGACCGAACAACGCGTGCATTCACGAGTGACTGGGGCGACCTGGGAGGTACGCGCCGCGCGCAAGGTCATCGACACGACGTACCTCGAGGGCGACATCCCCGCCACGAGTCCGCCACCGTTTGCGGTGGCAGACGGCGTGCAGTGTGTCCCCGCGGGTGCCATTGCGCGCCTTGACGAGCGACCGGACGAGTTTGTCGTCATCGGCGGCGGAAAGACGGCGCTTGACGCGTGTATCTGGTTGCTCGAGCAAGGCGTTGAGCCAGCAGACATCCGCTGGGTCAAGCCGCGCGAGAGCTGGTGGATCAACCGCAAGTATGTGCAGCCGGCCACACTCCTGCCCGATCTTTTTCGCGGCCATGCGCTCCACTTGGAAGCCGCGGCGCAGGCCACGTCAATTCGCGACCTGTTTGCCCGCCTGGAGGCGAAGCGCTTCATGCTGCGCGTCGACACTGAGGTGGAGCCGATCATGTATCGCGGCGCGTTCATCAGTGAGACCGAACTCGATCTGGTCCGTACGATCAAGAACGTCGTACGACTCGGTCACGTGCGGCGGATCGATCACCACACCATCACGCTCGATCAGGGTCAGGTACCAACCAGCCCGCGCAGCCTGCACATTCACTGTGCGGCGCGTGCCCTTCCGCGGCCCGAATTACGGCCGATGTTTGAACCTGGCCGAATTACCGTGCAGCCGTTCATGAGAGGACTCGCCTGCTTCCAGTTTGCGATGGTGGGAGTTGCCGAGGCGTTGTTGAACACGGACGAAGAGAAGAACCACGTGTTGCCTCCGATCAACTACTGGGACTCGACCAGAGATTCCCTCACCAGCCTGCTGGCTGGCGTCGCCCATGCGAAGGCTCGTGCCGACTTCCCAGCGCTCGCCGCGTGGGCGAATACGTCGCGTCTCAATCCGATGGGAGATCTCGGGCCGTATGGTGATCACCCCGACGTGCTTGAGGCGCGAGCACTGATCCAACGTCATAGTGCTGCGGCCTACGGCAACATGTCGCGACTGACTGCTCTCTGACTGCCGGTGGCGACGCCTCCCCTCCCCTCACCCGTCCCGCTATGAGTGAGAACCCACCGATGGTCCCCGCTGGCACTGGCGCGCATCCCATCATGCTGGTGGTTATCGCGGCCAATGCGCTGCGCGCATCGAGCGCCTTCTATGCGGAGCTGTTCGGCTGGACGCTGATGCCGATGTCGGGCGAACTCATGGTGGGCACCACGTCCGGCGGACCGACCGTCGCGTTGCGGGCCAACGTTCCAAATGGGGCGCCGGCCTCGGTGCCCTTTCTCGGCGTCACGGATGTCGAGGCCACACTCGCCCGCGTCGTCGAGACCGGTGGCAGCATCGACCGCTCCCCGCGGAGCATGCCGATGATGGGTACCATGGCGCGCTTCACGGATCCGTCGGGTACCATCTACGGGCTCACCAGTGCGAGTTCGTCGGCGCCCGTGGCATCGATGCCGCCGGCGGCAAGCGCATGGGCGACGCGATGACTATGCCGGGCTTCGCGACGTTCGGTTACTTCACTGACCCGTCGGGCACGGTGATGGGACTGATCGGCTAAGCGTAAGGCCGCATATTGCGGACGGCCACTCATACCAGGAGCGTGATCGTCCCAAGCACTCGCCCAAGCACCTGAATGTGCGCTGGGCTATTCGTTCACCAATGAAATGTGTTGAGCGACGATTTGCCAACCGTGGCCCCAGGAGACCCAAGTTCTGGTGTAGCGCTTGATAATAATGATCGGCTTCCCGGCATCTAAAGCAACGTATCTGACCTTTCCACTTTCGACGGCAGCGTTGTTGTCGATGGCGAGTACCTTCTGCTCAGAGAGTTCCGCTGATTGGAAGCTTATATGACTGGTTTTGTAGCTCTCGAGCTCCTGAGCCTTGCCGACACTGTCCCCGTCCCCACACGTACAGATGTATTCGGTGGCTAGCACCCGTTGGAGCGCAGCGAGGTCGCCACTCGTTTCCAGCTCCGCGTAGCTGCGGCCGTCGTTCAGGCGTTTCATCAAGTCGTTGAAATCGCGTCCGGCCTTCGTGACTTGGCGCTCCATCAGTTTGTCGTCGTGCGTCTGTTCGGTGTCCTGTTCCGCGATAACCATCCAGCGACCGTTACGCTTCTCAAAAACACCGGTATGGCGCCCTGTGTACGTGGTCGGCTCAGCAGTAGGCGCGTCGATGGGAGTTGTTTGCGATGTGTAGTCGTTGGTCACAACCGCCATATTGCCAACGGCACGCACAAGCACATTCTCGTGCTTAAGGGAAATCATTCGCGCCGACGGTTTGTCTCGCTGCTGCGTAAAAAAGTTCAACACCTGCGCGCGGTCAGACTTGCGCCCGCTTGCGCCCGTGAAGACGTAGTCGTCCGGTATGACATGCTGGAGGAACGTGATGTCACGGCTCGCAACTGCTTTGTCGTATGCGGCGACGAACGCACGCACCTCTTGCTCCGCTTTGCTGCTTTGGGCGGCGACTGCAAAAGGCGAAATAACGATCGAAAGTGCGATCGTGAGTGACTTTTGGATCTTCATTGCTGGTCCTCGCGAGATTGCCGCCCAGCGACAAGCTTATGCAGCGGGCGCTCCACTGAAAAACTCGCGTAGCGCGCTACCGACTACGCCCGACTGCGGCGAGCATCATTATGCAGCGACCTCGATCACCGTCGCATACGCATGCGGCTCTGGCACAGCCATACCCTCGGCGCGAAGCCCTTCCAGATGAAATTCGATGGCCTCACGCATGGTGCGCTCCACCGCGTCGCGCGTGGAACCCGTCGCCACACAGCCCAGGACGTCCGGCGCGTACGCCGAGAATCCTGAGGCCGTCTGCTCAACAACGATCAGTAGCTTCATGACGTCAGCCCTGCCTGCTTGAGGATGCTGTTCAACGTGCCGGGTGCCAGATCGTCGCGCGGATGGCCTGCGACGGTGACCAACCCCGCCTTGGTGGGATGCTTGTACTGCTGTTGACTTCCCCGCGTTCGCACGAGAAACCAGCCATCGTCGGTCAGCAGGCGAAGTACATCGCGAACCTTCATGCAAGCAAGATCGGGCAGGGCTTCCAGAGGGTCAAGCTGCGGGGCAACCGACCTCGCCCGACTACCCGCGACTTGCCCGGATAATCTCCAGCATCTCGGCCACATTCGTGATCTTCACCCGCGGCCGCCCTACGGCCGCTCCGCGTGCCTGCTCTTCCCGGTCGAGCGTCTGCCAATCGCTCCAGCTGGTGACGGTCACCTGCCGTTCCGCGAGCAGCGCGTCAATCGAGGACACGTCAACTCGGTGTGCAGGAAGGGCGCCGGCCGCGACATCGGCGAGCACCTGCGTCACGGTGTCCGTTGCACACAGCTTATTCGTGCCGATGATCCCCTGCGGGCCGCGCTTGATCCATCCCGCCACGTACAGCCCCGGCACGGGCGTCGCGCTCCCCACCTGCTCCACCACTCGGCCGTTCAGGTTTGGCACCACACCGTTTCGCTCGTCGAAGGGCACACCGGGAATGGCCCTCCCCTTATAGCCAACCGAGCGAAACACGACCCCCACTGGCAGCGTGAACGTTTCGTCGGTCGCCACCGCGCGCACGCTACCGCGCCCGTCCGATTCGAGGCGATTGCGCACGATGGTCATGCCGTCCACGCGCTCCGTTCCCGACAAGGCGACGGGTGACGCATTGAAGTGCAGCACCACCTGCCGTGCAGCGCCGGTTCGCGGCCGCGCGGCCCAGTCGCGCAGCACGTCGAGATTCTTGGCCGGGTTGCGGTCTTCCATAGCCGCCAGCTGCGCTTCGCTCGCTGCATCGAGTTCCAGATCGCGCGGGTTTACCACCACATCTACGCCTTCGAGTTCACCCAGCTCACGCAGTTCCGGGGTGGTGCAGGCCGCCTGCACCGGACCACGACGGGCGACGAGGTGAATGGTGTGCACCGCCGCCTGGGCGAGCGCCTGCAGCGCGTGATCGGCGAGATCGGTACCCGCGAGCACGCTCGTGGGCTTGGCGAGAATGCGCGCCACGTCCATGGCCACGTTGCCGATCCCCACCACCGCCACCTCGCGCTGCGCCAAGTCGAAGTGGGCATCGGCGTAGTCGGGGTTCCCGTTGTACCAGGCGACGAACTCCGTGGCGGCATGGCTGCCGGGCAACGATTCACCGGGAATACCAAGCAGGCGGTCGGTATCCGCACCGTAGGCGAGCAGCACTACGTGGTAGCGCTCGCGCAACTCGTCGAGGCTCACGTCGGTGCCGACGCGCACGTGGCCGAGGTAACGGAACCCCACATGCGAGGCGATGCGGTCGAAGATGCGGGTGACGGACTTGATCTTGGGATGGTCCGGCGCCACGCCGCCGCGCACCAAGCCAAAGGGCGTGGGAAGGCGGTCGATCAGGTCGATGGCGATATCGGGCGCGGCCTTTTGAAGCGCCTCCGCCGCGTAAAAACCGGCTGGGCCCGATCCGACGATCGCGACCCGGACGTTGGCAAGTGGAATGGACATAAAGCGAAAAATAGCCGAACGACAACGGCGTGGTACCTTCAACGCATGCCTGACGACGCATTGCATTTCGAGGCCCTCACCGGCGCCGTGCTGCACGACAAATATCGGGTGGGACGTCGTCTTGGTCAGGGTGGAATGGGCGCGGTGTATCTGGCCGAACACCTCGGGATCGGCCGCGCCGTCGCCCTCAAGGTGGTGCGCCCCGATCTGCTGGCCGATCCCACAGCAGCCGAGCGATTCATGCGCGAGGCGCGGGCCGCCGGTGGAATTCAGCATCGCCACGTCGTCAATGTCACCGACTTCGGCGTGGATCGGGTGGCCGGCCACGACGTGGCCTATCTCGTGATGGAGCAGCTCCACGGCGAGACGCTCGAGGCCGTGCTCGAGGCGCAGCCTCGCTTGCCGCTCCCACTCGTCGTCGATATCGTCGAACAGGTATCGGCCGCACTCGCTGCGGCGCACGCGCGGGGCGTCGTCCATCGCGATCTCAAGCCGGCAAACATCTGGCTCACACCCGACGCACGGGGCGGCTTTCACGTGACGTTGCTCGACTTCGGGATCGCGAAGCTGCGCGACGATACCTTTGCCCGGCGTGACGCCGTACTGCCGATGGCGGTGAGCACCAACCCGACCGAGCACACCGCTACGCAGGTGGGGGAATCGATCGGGACGCCCGCGTACATGTCGCCGGAGCAGTGCGTTGGCGACGACGTCGATCGGCGCAGCGATCTCTATAGCCTCGGCGTCGTGGTCTATCAGATGATCGCCGGCACCCTCCCCTTTCGCGGTGACACCCGTGCCTTGTTGCGCGCGCATTTCGTCGCCGAGATCCCATCGTTTCCCCTCGAGGCGGGTGTCCCCGCGGCGGTGGAGGCGGTGGTGCGACGTGCGCTCGCCAAGGAGCCTGCCGCCCGCTTCGCGTCGGCACCGGCCTTCGCCGCGGCGCTGCGCGCGCACGCCTCGGGCTTCGGCGAAAGCATGCGACGCGCGTTGGTCATGTTCGCCGAACGTCTGCCAGAGTTGTCCATCCTTGGTGGCTACTTCGCGCTCCCCGGGCTGGTAGCGACGGTCCTCGGCGTGCTCGGCTCGCAGCTGCCCGGCTTTGCGCAGCCGATCGTCTGGGTGGTGGTGCTCATGACGGCGATGCTGCTCGTGACACCCGTTGCGATGGCGGGTATCGCCGCGATCTTCGGTGATTTGCGCGAACGGCCGTTCGTCCGGATCGACTGGCGCCGCGTCGCGCGCGCGGTGATCGGCGCGGGTGACGGAACGTCACGCGGTGATACGGTGCTGTATGTGGCGTGGGTGCGCACGGCCCTCCGCCGCTATCTCGCGACCAGTCGCGCGACCAAGGGCAACGGCATGAAGAACATGCTCACGTTCGTCGACGTGTTCCGACATGGCGGCGCGCCGAGCCCGCCCGAACGGCTTGAGGCGATGGCACTGGTGCTTCCTACGCGCGCGTTCGCGATCATGGCCTTCGCGCAGATCGGTGCCATGCTGTTGCTTCCCGCCGGTGCGATGTTGGCCGCGCTCGGCCTGACCTCGGCGCTGTCGATCCCGCCGTCGCGCGCGATGCCGCTGCTGGCGCTCTCGGGCGGCCTCGCGTTTACGGCGGTGTTGTTTCTGCAGGTGTTCATCGCACTGGTAGACGTCATGCTGTACGATCTCGCGTACGACATGACGGAGGGCTAGGCCGAAGTACGCGTGCACGCGCGTGCCTCCTCACGCACACCGACGTTTCCACACCCATGCGCCGAATCGCTCTCGCTCTCGTCAGTCTATCATTGCTGTCCGGCTGTCACCGCCAGATTACGCGGCAGGCCAACGCGCCGCGTAAAGCGGTGTTCATTCTGCTCGACGGCATCCCTGCCGACGTCGTCGAGCGGGTGGCCACGCCAAACATCGACGCCATCGCCGCGGCGGGTGGCTATGCGCGTGCGTATGTCGGTGGTGCGCTTGGAACACCGACCGAGACGCCTACGATTTCAGCGCCGGGCTACATGAGTTTGCTCACGTCAACGTGGGCCAACAAACACAACGTCTGGGGGAACAGCAACCTGTCCCCCAACTACGCCTTCTGGAACAGCTTCCGCATCGTCGAAGCCGTCGACTCTACGCGCCACACCGCGATCTTCTCCACGTGGCTGGACAATCGCACCGTGCTGATTGGGGCGGGCCGCACGGGGGCGGGCACCTTCACGCTCGATCACGCCGTCGACGGACTCGAGCTCGACACGGTCGCCTACCCGCACGACAAGGCATCACGATATATCCTCGCCATCGATGACCGCGTATCGCGCGATGCGGCGGCGTACATCGCGGCGAAGGGTCCCGACTTGAGTTGGGTATATCTGCAGCACACCGACGACGTCGCCCATGCGAACGGTGACAGCGAACCGTTCGATGCCGCGGTGCGCCAAGCCGATGAGTTCGTGGGACGCATCTGGGCAGCGGTGAAGCAGCGCGAGGCGATGGGTGAGCACTGGATGATCGTGATCACCACCGACCACGGTCGCGATGCCGTGAGCGGCAGAGGGCACGGCGGCAAGTCGGTGCGCGAGCGCACGACGTGGATCGCGACCAATCGGCCCGGGCTCGATGCGCGATTCACCAGCGGTGCGGCCGCGATCGTGGATATCGCTCCATCCATCCTGCACCACCTGCGCATCCCCATTCCAGCAGCGGTGGCGAAGGAGATGGAGGGCGTCTCGTTTCTACGATAAGCACGCTCACCCTCTCGTCATCGCCTCGCCGACGGCGATGTCGATACGGATGATGAGAACGCGCCTTACCGTTTTGGCAGCATCGCCCGGTAGGCGGTGATCGCGTTGATCGTCGTGGTCACGCGCAAGTCGGCCACTTTGCGGCCGAGCTCCTGCAGCCACGTCAGCGACTCGAACGTGATGCCATTGATCTCCGCCTGCCCGGCCTTCACGCGCTGCGCGAAACGAATCGACTGCGGATCCGCCAGCGCCATCGTGGCGTCGATGCCGAGCTCCTCGTGCAGTCCGCTGGTGCCGGTGCTCGCGCCGATCTTGATGCCTTCGGGGATCTTGAGTTCGTTCTGGATGTACGGCTGCACCACACTGGTGTGGTTGTAGAACTCGGGGATGTGCTTGAACCACACTTTGTCCGGACTGTCGGCGTACACTTTCGTGAGTGAATCGGCCGCCGTCTGCATGCCACGACCGTTACCGCCACTGTCGCCCATGTAGTAGATTTCCTTGAAGCCCATGCTGCGCAGGAAGTTCCCCATGTCGAACAGCAGCGCCGCGTATGTCGCCTGCGAGAGCATCGGGCCCGCGCGACCGGGCTGAATGTTGGGCCCGGCATTTCCGGGTTCGAGCGTGACCAGCGGCGCGAGCAGCGTCTTGCCCATCTTCCGCGCCATCATCTCGCCCAGCAGCTTGATATTGATGTTGTGCTTGTTCATCTGGAGGTTTCCGTCGTTATTCTCGACGCCTCCCGTCATGATCAACACCGTCGTGTAGCCGTCCTTGATCATGTCGCGGAACTCAGGCTGCGTGAGTTCCTCCAGCCACACGGTGTTGATGCCGTCGATGGTGCGCGGCTTGTTCGCCGCCGCCTGCCGCTGAGCCGCCTGACCCGCCTGCGCCGCGCCCCCGGCACTACCTGCACCGCCGGCGCCTCCCGTTACTTGCGCCGATGCGCTCGCCGCCAGCAGTGGCATCGTCAACAGCACCATCAGTCGTGCTCGCATGTCATCTCCTGGGGCGGGGCCATGTGCAGTTCAACGAGAGGTACTCACACGAACGTGCGGCCCGCGTGGGTCGTTGAACAGACGCCGACGTTACTTCCCGGTGGACACCCACGCCAGCGCGCGCGAGAACAGCTCCGACTCGCCCTCAATGCGCTCAGTGGGCTCGATTGGCCCGCGATACACCCGCCCGTCGCGGTCCTGCACCCGAAACGCCGACAGCGAGAACTCGGCGCCGTCCTTCAACTTCTGCGGCACTAGTCGCATGGGCGGAATGCCACAGGTCGGTGTCCCGAACACCCGCGTGTTGCTGCGCCCCATGAACGCGATGGCCAGCAACTCGCCGACACCGGCGGTGCCTCCGTCCACCAGCACGGCGATGCGCCGCTTCTGACTCGACAACTTGAACCTGCCGAGGTCTATCTGCAGCTCGTCCCCGTTGGACTTGATGGACGATTCGTTGGCGTTGAATGGGACGACATTGTTGGCGTATTGCATCTTGAAGACGGTGCCATCGCCCATGATCGGCGAGAGCCCGATCACAGCGGCTGGCAGCGTGCCCATGAAGTACCCGCGCAGGTCGATGATCCAGTGCACGGCGCCGTTGTCGTCACCCGATTTGAGTTTGGTACGTACCGCCACCGCCGCCTCGCGCTCGGCGCGGATTCCACGGTTGGGCGTCGGCGTCGCCTTCAGATATCCAACATCGGCCGGCACTGACGGCGCGGTGGCAGTGGTGCGCACACAACGCGGCTGATCAGGGCCAACGACCTGACCGGAGGCGGAACGGTAGACGGCCCACGGATCGCGGATCTCGACAAGGGCCGCGCGAATGCCGGGGTGGGCGTCGGTGATCGTCTGCGCGCCGGCGGCGGCCGCCAGCGCCTTGGATTCGACCTGTCCCCAATCCACTTCGTCGCTGCCGACCCGGAACTCACGCAGCTTGTTGACGAACTGGCGCAGGTACGCTTTGACGTCCGACGCGATGGGCTGGTCTTGCGCCGCAAGCGCACGGGGCGCACTGGCTGCGGCGAGGGTGAGCATACCGGCAAGCAACAACGGACGAATGATCAACGGGGCGGTCATTGTGCGATTTCGGTTCTGCAGTGAGTTCGTTGGCGGCATTCACTCCCACATTCGAAATGTAGCCGCGTGCGAACTTCTGCGTACGCAATCCTATGCGACGACAGGGAGCGTGAGTCGACATCCGGTTCCAGCAAATTGTATGCGCTGCGCTCCCGAAGCGGGCACGCGCTCGAAGCTCGGCGCATCGGCGCCAGCGATAGAAAGGCGGAGTGACCATCCAGCCGGCAGCTCGAATGCCACCGGCCTGATACGAACCGCAACCGCGCCCTGACGAATGCGTTGCGTACCTTCCGTGAGTAGCCGCACGCGCTGCGCCGGATCGACCGACTCCACGTACACGTGGAGCGCTGCCTCCGGCGCATCCAGCGTCACGTCACAGACGAACTGCGAATCGCCGAACACCGAGAGCGGAGCGTCGAGTGGCGCCGTGCGCCATGACACGACACCACGGACATGCGCGCGATCGGGCGCGTCGACCGGTCGCGCCAATCCCGTCGTCCATCGCGTGTTTCGCCCGGTCGTGGCGGCGAAGTCCACTGACAGCGATCGCGCATCACCCGCCGCTGCATGATCACGCAAATGCGCACCCACGAGGTGCAGCGTGTGTGGCGCGGTGGTCGGCCACTGTTCCGATGACCGCCAGCGCTCGGCTCCAGCGACATACCACGACACGCGTGGCACCGAAGGCGTCGGCGCCGCGCTGCGCTGAGTCAGGTGACGCCGGAAGAACGCCACCACGGCATCGAGATCGACGGTCGCACGTTCACTGTTATCGCCACGCAATGGGCTGGCGTTCGTGGTGCCTTCGTGCGCCCACGGCCCGATGAGGGCCTCGCGGACGGGCATCTGCTGTTGCGCACGCAGCACCGCGTCGGCCGTCGCTCCGTCCCACCAGCTGCCCCAAATAGCGACCACCGCCGTGGATGTCGCCAGCGTTGCCGCATGTCCGGCCGGACCGAGTGAGTCCGATGGCGGACCATCGGGGCCGAATCGATCGTATCCATGTCGCACGGCGCGTACGCGACCCGCCACGTCGGCCGACGGGCGCTGACGCTGCACTTCGCGCAGCACCTCGCCTTTCGGGTCGTCGTCCGTGGGGTGCACACCGTGAATGCCGAGACGGGCGAGTGCTGGAAAGAGTTCAGGTAGCCGTCCGTGATCCAGCGCATCGACCGCGCGGCTCCACGCGCCGACGAAGCCGACATTGCGCACCTGACCGGGCGCGATGATCTCGTCGACGAGGCTCCATTCAATCTCACGGGCCAGGATCGCACGTAAAGCGGGGCGGCCGGCCGTGGCCGATAGCAGCGCCGTCGTGCCCTCGTAGGACACGCCCGTCGCGCCCACCGCACCGTTGGACCAGCGCTGCGTCGTGATCCAGTCGATGACGTGCCCCATGTCGCGGACCTCGCCCTCGGACCACGGCCAGCGCCACGTGCCTCCCGACGCGCCGGTCCCACGCGCGTCGGTCACCACTACGCCAAATCCGGCGGTCACGAGTCGCTCGACGATCGCCTCGCGTGGACCCATTGGCACCCGGTCGCGCGAAGTCCCTCCGCGCAGACGGAAGCTTCGCCAGTATCGCGTTTGGATGAGCACGACCGGGACGCCGCCCTCGGGAATCACCAAGGGTAGGATCACGTCCGCGGCGATCGGAACGCCGGCGTCGGCGGCGATCCGTGGGTGCGAAACGGTCGCCGGCGTCGATTTGCAGGCGGCGAACGCGAGAAGAAGGCCGAGGCCGAACACTGACGTCTGCACAAGCTTTATGGATATGGGATACTTCTACTATATGCGGTTACATATATGGTGTATGACTTATATTTGAAGGAGAGCAAGACGTTTCGCAACCCTCGGTTTGGTGCACGGATGTCGCTGAAGCACGCCATTCTCGGTTTCCTGTCGATGCGTCCACTCAGTGGCTACGACCTGAAACGGTATTTCGACAATTCGGTACGCCATTTCTGGAGCGCGGATCAGGCGGCGATTTACCGCACTTTGGCGGAGCTCGAATCAGCCGAGCTCGTGGAGCATGAACGCGTCGCGCAGCTGACACGCCCGGACCGCAAGCTCTACCACATCACGCCTGCGGGCAGTGAGTTGCTCGACCGCTGGCTCGCGCTCCCGGCACCGAGTGTGGTACGCCGCGAGCCGTTGCTGCTCAAGCTCTTCTTTCAGAGCCGGCTGTCGGAAGAGGACCTATCTGAGCTCATAAAGGCCGAGCTCGGCGCTGTCGAGGAGGAGCTCGCGGTCTTCAGATCGATCCTGTCGTCGATTGACCACGACCGGAGTCAGTTTCATGAGCAGGCCGAGCATGATGAGGCCCGCGAAGTCTACGATGGCATCCTGGTCGGTCCACTCATCACGCTCACCAACGGCGTGCAGCTTGGCGTGGCGTATCGCGATTGGCTCCGCGCATTGCTACGGGCCCATGAGAGTCAGGAGCTGACGGCGGCTGCACTGCTGGCCGAACTGCACCGAGTGACGAACTCGCTGTAGCTCCGCATCGTCTGCGCGATGCACGCGCGATTCTTCACCGACCGGCGACGCTGGACATGCCTTTCAATGGGCCGCATGTTGGCCAAATGGGCTGAGCCGCTTCAGCGCCGACGCTTACGCGATTCGGCCCACTTCCCATGCATGGAGTGTCGATGCGTCGCTTACTCACCACCGCCGCCATTGTAGTGCTTGCCGGATGCGCCGACAGTTCCATCGCTTCGACTGACGCGAATGCACCCGACCTCGATGGACCGCGCCTCGTGAGAAACGGAGCGCTCGACGGCAAAACCCATCCGCAAGTCGGCCTGATGATCGCGAAGGACGCCGCCGGCAATCCCATGTGGCGCTGCAGCGGGACGCTCATCTCACCGACCGTGTACCTGACCGCCGGTCACTGCACCTCGGGTGCGGCCACCGTCGAGCTGTGGTTCACCGCCGATCTCGAAGCCAGCTTGCCGACCAACGGCTATCCGTACACGGGTGAAGTCGCGGGTACGCCCTACACGCACCCTGAGTACAACGACGCGGCCTTCTTCGTCATGGACGTCGGCGTCGTGGTGCTAAGCGCGCCGGTTAACGCGGCCGCGTTCGGCACGCTACCCGACGAGAACTCGCTTGAAGTGATGGCGCGCGCCCGCGGCCAACAGAACCAGACGTTTACCGCCGTTGGCTATGGCTTGCAGCAGACCAACCCGGTGTTCACGGTCGCCCAGCGGATTCGCATGAGCGCGTCTCCGCGTTTGGTGCAAATCAACTCCGGTCTCACCGGCGCGCACTCGCTGCTGCTCTCCAACAACACGGCGACCGGTGGCACCTGCTTCGGCGATTCAGGCGGACCAAACTTCGTGGGCAACTCCCTCGTGATTGGAGGGGTCACGTCGTTCGGACTGAACGGCAATTGTGCCGGCACCGGCGGCGTGTTCCGCCTCGATCGGAAGGTTGCCCGCGACTGGGTGCTGAGCATGATGGAAGCGGCGCCGTAAGCTCAGTCCGCGACGCGTTATGGCTTCTTCGCGAACGTGGCCTCCATCAGCACCCACAGGTTCGGATCCAGGCGTACGCTGTCGGGGGCCGTCGGGGTGTTGATGGTAAAGCTGTTGGATTTGGCCGTTACCCGCACCCGCTCCATCGCGGGTACCGGCTGACCTTTGGAATACACGCCGATCTCGATCGGCATCGTGAACAGGCTACCGTCGTTCTGCACCTGATCAAGCGCAATGCGCACTTGGCGGGCAGCGGCGTCGTATGTCCACGTGCCCGCGACCTTGAGCGCGCCGGGCTTGTAGAGCCACTGCTCGAAGAACCAGCCGAGCTCCTGCCCCGACGCGTCCTCCATGGCGCGGCGGAAGTCGGCGGTGGTCGCATTCCCGTTAAAGTGCTGCGCGTAGTACGCGCGAATGCCGCGCTGGAACGCGACCTCGCCGATCACGCCGCGCAGCATATGCAGCGTCCAGCTCCCCTTTTGGTAGGTGTGGGAACTGGTGACATCCTCCATGCGGCTCAGGTTCTTGTGGATGATGGTATACGCCGGATTCTTCGCCGCGAAGCTCATGACCGTGCTGCGGCTGGACTGCAGCCCGCGCACGAATTCGTCGCGGCCATACGCGTGCTCGATGTACAGCAGCGTGAAGTAGGTGGCGAAGCCCTCGCTGAGCCACACATCGTCCCAGTCCGCCTCGGTCACGGCGTTGCCGAACCACTGATGGGCGATCTCGTGAATCACCACATTCCGCCAGCGCACACTGCCGGTGCCGGTGACCGAGCTCTCACTGTACAGAATGGCGGATGCCGCTTCCATGCCACCACTCACACTGTTCGACTGGATATTCGCCAGCCGTTCATAGGCGAAGGGTCCCACGTAGTCGCTGTAGTACGCCAGCACGTCCTTCGTCGGTGTGGAGAAGTCGGCAAACCCGGCGTCACGATCCTGCGCATAGACCCAGGTCTCGATCGATTTCCCCTCGAACGTCCCTACCTGTTGCACCGCAAAGCGCGCCGCGCCCAGCACGTAGAGCCACGGCGCGATCGGCACTGAGTTCTTCCAGTGCGTGCGCCGACGTCCGCCGGGCACGTCGCTGATCTCGACCTGCAGACCATTGGACACGACCTGATAATGACTGGGGGCCGTCACGATGAACTCGCTGGTGGCCTTGTCGTACGGATGATCGATCGTGGGCAACCAATGGCGGCCCTTGTCGGGCCAGTTGTCGCTGAAGAAGGTGCGATCGCCGTACTTGTTCTTTCCGATTTTGAGTCCCGACGCGGGCGTGCCCTGATAGCGCACCACCAACCGCGCGCGCTGATTCACTGACGGCGCTGATGCCAGCGGCACCAGCAACACATCGTCAACGTGCGTGAACGGCGTCGCGGCGCCGTTCATCGTCACGCCCGACACGCGCATCCCCTTACCCCCCTGCGCCGCACTCGCGCTGATGAGATCGAGTCGTACGGCACGCACGCCCGGACCCACGAAGCGGACGTCGAGCGCCAACTCCCCGACGATCAGGTCGGTCGTATCCGACAGCTCGATCGTGAACGCGTAATTGAGCGCGTCGATGTTGGGATTCTTGGGATACGTGTCCGCCCTCGTCGGTGGCGACAGGAACGCGCCCACGACAGCCAGCGCGGTGGCGACGTGATATCTCATTTGCGGAATTGAAGGACGCCGGCTTCGCCGATCGTACGTTGCACATCAGTGATACGCGACGGCACGAATCCGCTCAGATTCTCCACGCCGTCGGCCGTGACGAGCGCCATGTCTTCAATACGGATGTAGAGCTGTTCCTCGGGAATCCAGATCATCGGATCGATGGTGAATACCATGCCGGCTTTAAGTGGCACCCCGCGCACGCGCCCCACGTCATGCACGGCCATGCCGACCGGATGCTGGAAGTGACCGCGGAACGCCAACCCTCGCTCGACCGCGCTGCGATGCGCGGGCGACGCAAACGTTTTCCCCACCAGATACTGCCGCATGTCGGCCGCAGCACGGTCGAGCACCTCGTCGGCGGTGACACCGGGTTTGATATACCGGAAGAGCGCGTCACGATACGCCACGATGTACTCGTACAGCGCCGCGTGTGCCGCGCTGTACTTCCCGTTCACCGGCCAGATGCGCGTCACGTCACTCGTGTAGTAGCGGTAGTCGGGCGCATAGTCCATGAGCACCAGGTCGCCGTCGCGCAGCACATCCGACTTACGGAAGTAATGCCCCAGAAACGCGTTCGTGCCGCCGCCGATGATCGAGGCGTAGCCATCGCCGCGTGCGCCGCCGGCATGGAACACATGCTTGGCAGTGGCGTCGAGCTGATATTCGTACACGCCGGGCATGGTGGAGCGCATCGCTTCCATGATGCCAAGTCCAGCCAGTTGCGTCGCCTGGCGAATGAGCGCGATCTCTGCGGTGCTCTTGATTACGCGCATGGCATCGAGCGCCGGCGACAGATCGCGCACCTCGAACTGCGGGAAGCGCTCGTGCACGAGCCGCACAAAGTGCGCCTCACGCGACGGTCGGCCGTCCCACGGATCACTGGCGGCACGCGCCTGACCGGCCAGCAATTCATCACGACTGTCGTTGCCGGTCTCCATGGGGCTGAGCGGCGTGTAGAGCGCCAACGCCGGTGGACGAATGAGGTCGGCGCTCACGAGGTCGAGCGAAAGACTCTCCAGTCCCTTCACCTGTTGGACACCGGTGAGTCGAGCAACGAGCGCCGAATCCTCCGCCGAGAGAATCTTCCCCTCTGAGCGTTCCCGTCCTTCATCGCGATGCGGCAGATACAGCGTGGCGGTGCGCGTGCGCCCGTTGAGCAACAGGTACGCGTGCGCTGATTCGAGGCCACACAGGTAGTAGAAATCGTTCGACTGACGGAACACGCTGAAGCCGGGAACCCCGCTGGCCCCTTGCACGACGGCGATCCCCTGCGCGCCGATCGCGTCGTAGATCCGGGCGCGTCGGGCGGCGAACTCCGCGACGGTGAAGTCCGTCTGGTAGGCGTGCTTCTCCTGGGCCCGGCTCACCGATGGAACAGTGACCACGAGACAAGCGACCAGATACCACGAACGAGTAGAATGCATGAGGCGGCGGGTAGGCGTGGGTTACGAGAAGTGCGAACCAGGAGTCGAGGACTACTTCACCGACGCCACTTCCTCGCCTTTCGTGGCCTCGGTCCCAGTCGTCGGCACTGCGCTCGGCGTCGTTTCCGGCGTCATCGTACCGAGAAACGCCGGCAGCTCCACGCCGGCCACGGTGCGAAGCACATCCATCATCGGCGGCATGCTCTTCGCCATGTTCTGGATGAAGCCCGCGGTACCGCTCAAGCCGCCGTTCGCATTGTTGTTACCGCCTTCCCACACCACGACCTTGTCGAACTTGATGTTCGAGATGGCCTTGGCCGCCGACTCGGCGAGCAGTGGAATCTGATCGACCATGAGCAGCTGAAACGCCTCGCGCGCGCCTCCGGCTTTCTCCACGAGCTGGCCCAGTGCCTCGGCGCGCTTCGACAACACCTCATACTCACCGCGCGCCTGCGCATCGAGCTTCGCAAAAATCGCCGCCGCTTCTGCCGTGGCGTGAATGCGCTGCCGCTCGGCGTCGGCTTCCGCCTCGACGATCGTGCGCGCCTTCTCGGCCTTTGCCGGCGCTTCAAGCCGGGCGCGCTGCTCGGCTTCCACGCGCTCGGCATCAGCAAGCGCCGCACGCGTCTGCGCACGATTACCGGCTTCGACTACCGCCGCCTCTGCTTCGCGCTTCTTCGTCTCCACCATCTGATACGCTTCCGCCTGACGCACCGAGAGCTGCGCCTGCGTGGCGACGATCAGGGCCTGCGACTCCGCTTCACCGGCGATGGCGCGGGCGTCGGCATCGGCTACGGCGACACGCTTCTTCTGTTCGGCCTCCTTCACCATCGCATCGCGCTCGAAGATCGCCGTCTGCTCGCCGATTTTCTGTTCCTTGTCAAATTGCGCAATGCGGACGGCCTGCAGTCGCTGCGCGTCCTTCACCTGCGTGTCGCGCTCGAACACGGCCATCTGCTCGCCAACCTGGCGCTCCTTGTCCAGCTCCGCGAGCCGCACGGCGCGTTCGCGGTCGGCCAAGGCCAGTCCGATCTCCCGATCCTTTGATGCGTTGGCCACGAGCACCATCTTCTCGCGCTCGGCCTCGGCCACGCGCACTTCGCCCATGCGCTCCTGATCAGCCACGTCACCGCGTGCCTGCTGCACGGCGGTCGCGGCAGCCTTGCGGCCGATGGCTTCGATGTAGCCGCTCTCGTCGCGCAAGTCGTGAATGTTCACGTTGATGAGCACGAGACCGATCTTGCGCAACTCCGGCTCGAGGGAGAGCTGGATCTTGTGCAGAAATCCGTCACGATCGCGGTTGATCTGATCGATCGTCATCGACGCGATCACCTGACGCAACTGGCCGAAGATGATGTCCTGCGCGTCCTTCATGATCGCGTCTTGCAAGCGACCGAGCAGCCGCATCGCCGCGTTCTGTCGCACTTCGGCTTCCGAGCCGACGGCAACGGTAAACACACTGGGCACCGCGACGCGGATGTTCTCGAACGAGAGCGCATCCTTGAGCGGGATGTTGATCTGCATCGGCTCGAGCGACAGATACGCGAACTCCTGAATCACTGGCCACACGAACGCACCACCACCGGAGATGCATCGAGCGGCCTCATTGCCACCCACGCGGCCGGAGATCACCAGCACGCGATTCGCTGGACAGCGCTTGTAGCGCGTCACGAACAGCAGAACGAGGCTGACAAACAGGACGAGCGCGAAGGCTGCTCCCGCCAGCGCGATCGTCGTGCTGTTCAAGAGATCCACCGAGCTGGCCTGCAGCAGCGGGAGCGTGGCAAAGACGTGCATTTACGGAACTCCGTCGATTGAAGAGAGAAGAAGCACTTCGAGGGTGTCATCGTCACGGATTCCCACGACGATCACCGGAGCACCGGTGGGAAGCACGCTTCCCTCCAGTGTGACCGCCTGATACTCCACGGTGCGGCCCTGTACGGCAAGCGTCACCTTTCCGACTCCGCCCAGGGCACCAGGTACCGGCACATACACCGTGCCAACCTTGCCCATCGCGTTACGAATGTCGAGCGTCGCATCGCGCTGCAGACCGAGCATCGCCCGCATGCTGACGGCGACCCCAAACATCCCCATGGCGCCGAGTAACACCGCCGTGATGCACGTGAGCAGCGTTGCGGCGCCCAAGGAGCGCGCACCGAGTCCACCGATGCCGAAGAATGCGACGGCGGCGGTGAGCGCGCGTACGCTGAACAGCTGAAGTCCGTCGCCGATCGAACTCTCGTGCGTCGCCGTGTGGTGTTCGGCGCCGAGCGAACCGAAGACGAGCTGTGCGAGCAGCAGCACGCCGCCGACAAGCGCGCAGGTCAAGAAGAAGGTGGTCACTGAATTCGATACGAAGCATGGCGGAGGATGTTACACCACGGCTATCGTTCCCCGTCATGAGAATCCCATACGCTCTCTATCTCGCGTCGGTTACCGTGGGTATGCTACTGACGCGCCCGCTGCAGGCGCAAGACGCGCGCACCGTCGTGCTCCGCTTCCGGAAGGCCGGAGACACCGTGGCGATCCGCAACGCGCAGATCACCATCGATCACACCATCGACGCTGGTGTCACCGATTCGCTCGGCATCGTCCGTATCCCCGATCTCGAGGACGGCGGGCATATCGTCGAGGCCGTCGCGCGCGGCTACCAGGCGTTCTTCGACAAGTTCACGAGCGGTCCGGGCGTCGCCAGGCCCATCGATCTCGAAATTCTGGCCTTCGCACCTCCGACCAAGCCCAAGGGGCAGCCCACGGAGCTTCGCTCCTCCGGATTCGACCAGCGACGCACCGCAGGCCAGGGCAAGTTCTTCACCCTCGCGCAACTCAAGGCAGCCGACGGACGTCCGCTGGCGAATCTCCTGAAGGTCGATGCCGGTGCGTTCATCGCGACGGGACCGAACGGCGAGTCGTTCCTGGCGTCTAGGGCGAAGCCGGGCGCGACCGCCCCCTGTTATGCCGCCGTGGTCCGCGACGGGATCCGCATTTATCCGTTCGAGGGCAACAGTCCGCCAGATCTCGACAAGATCTTCACCGACGATCTGATGGGCGTCGAATTCTACGCGGCCACGGCGCCCGCCGAATTGCGCGACGCGGCCATGTGCGGTGCACTCGTGCTCTGGAACCGGTAACGCAGCGCATCACTTCCGCGTGGCCAGCTGGATGCCCGACAGCACCGCGATCAGCGCGAGCCATTGCCGCGTCGTGAACGGTTCGCCCAGTAACATCACGCCCAGCGCAATCGCGGTGATGGGATTGAGCGCCAGAAACACCGCCACGCGCGAGGGGGTGGAACGACGCAGGGCAAAGCCCCACAGCCCAAAGCCCACCGCCCCGCCCAGCGTGCCGAGAAACAGCACCGCCCCCCAGCCACTCGGGGTGATGGTGCGCGTGTGCATCAACAGACCCTGCGCCAGCGCCAGCGGTGCCAGCGCGAGTGTGCCCGCCATCATCGCGTGCCCCGTCACCACCGCCGACGGATACTTCAACAGCATCGGACGCGACCACACGTTGTAGACGGCACCACACAACACCGTCGTCGCCACCTCGGCGTAGCCGATCCACACGCCAGCATCTGCCGACGCACCAGAGCGCAGTCCGAGCGGAGGCAGCGCCAGCACGATGCCCGCCAAGGCCAGCAGCTGGCCCATGATCGCACGTGCCGACAACCGCTCCGTGCCGCGCAGCGCCGAGAGCGCCAGCGTGACCAATGGATTCGCGGCCACCACCAAGGCCACGGTGGCTGCCGGCAAATGCGTGAGCGAAGCACTGAAGCTCCATGGGAACACCCCGAAGAACAGCACACCAAGCAGCGCCACATGCCAGCGATCCCGCGTCTCCATGGGCAGGAACGCCGACCGGCGTAGCAGCACCAACATGCACACGGTGGCAATGACATAGCGCAGGAACGCCAGCACCACCGGCGTTGTTTGCGCCACCACGAACCGCGTGGCCACCAC
This sequence comes from Gemmatimonas sp., assembly GCF_031426495.1. Classification (NCBI taxonomy): domain Bacteria; kingdom Pseudomonadati; phylum Gemmatimonadota; class Gemmatimonadia; order Gemmatimonadales; family Gemmatimonadaceae; genus Gemmatimonas; species Gemmatimonas sp. The sequence continues at coordinate 177,276 of NZ_JANPLK010000049.1, forward strand.
CGAGGCGCCGAAGCAGATGCAGGCTGCGGTGGCGGCAATGGCCGCACTGCGCGCATCGCGATGTGCCCGGCTGGATGTACCTAGCTCCATCGCTTCCTGCGGGCGGTGTATCATGCGGCAATAGTACGTGCAATGGACGTTGAGCGCCCATATGTGACTGCGCGTCGCCGAGGACTCCTCGACGACGCGCATGACACCGTGTTACATCCCGCTCACTTCGCGATTACTTCGACGCCGTCGCGAGGCGCCGGATCTCACCGGCCATCGTCTTCACCCGCGCGCCGTCCTTGGCGCCGGCCACGTCCTTGTCCACTTGCAATGCCAGCGCGTTGAGCGCCGTCGCGCGCGCCAACCCAGACTTCATCTCCGCCGCATCGAGCGCCGCGTAGATCGCCGCCGTACGATCGGACGCCAGTCCGTCGCCACGCACCAGCTGGTCGAGGTACGAGCGCACGACCACGAATGCCGGCGGCCACGTCATCTTCGGCTGGCTTTGCGGATTGTAATCCGTGAAGGTCACCAGCTTCGCCGCCGCGATCTCGTTCGCCGACAGCTGCGCACTTGGCGTCAGCTCGAGAATGTCCATGCCACGATCGAGTTCGGACGAGAAGATCAGGCCATTCCAGTAGTACGCGCCCCATGAGCCGCCGATCGTGTTGCTGCGCGGACGCGCACCAGGCGTCTGCGCCGCCGCGGCGGCGGCAGGTACGTCCACCGGCTGTGGCGGATCGATCGACCCGCGATCGAAGTAGCCGATTTCGAACGCTTTGTCGGGGTCGGTGAAGTCCATGATGTTGACGCCGCCCTGGTACCAGCCCTGCACGTACAGGTCGCGTCCCGGCACGGGGATGATGCCACCATTATGCGACACGCAATTCTCTTCAGCCGTCTGCGCTGACGGCAGCTTGAAGTAGGCGCGCTGATTCTGCTTCTTTTTCGCGTCGAGCGAGATCACCGTGTTGCCGCCGAGCTCGATCATGCTCGAGGCCTGACACATCGGGCCCGTGCCGCCGCCCCATTCGTCCGTCTGAATCAGCTTCTTGCCATCGTTGCTGAACGCCGCCGTGTGCCGACCCTGATAGTTGTTCGTGTCGGCGAGGGCACTGATTCGGAACGGCTTCTCGGGGTTCGAAATGTCCACGAGAATGGAGTGCGTCGAGCAGGACGCCGCGAGCAGATTCAACGCCGGATACGCCGTCACGTCATGGCAGTTGCGCGGTCCGGTGGGCATGGCCGGATCGGGCGCCGGTCGTGCCGGACGACCCGCCCCTGCTGCGGCACGACGTGCGTCCGCCGGTGCGCAGAAGCGCATGCACTCGCTCGCACCATCCAATCCGGTGAACACGCGCGCGCCGGGAATCACCTTGGCCTGCTCGGGGCGATCGAGCTGCACCTTGATGATGTCGAGCTGGAACAGCGAGTTCGTGGGGTCAGCCGGATCCGTGCCGTTCTTGCACCCGGCCAGCTCGGTCTCGGGCCGCGCCGCCTGTTGTCCTGACACGTAGATGTAAATCGTGCGAGGATCGGTCGGGCTGGGCACGATCGTGTGCGTGTGCGAGCCTTTGCAGGTCTGCACGTTCTTCACGAGCTTCGGTGCCTTCGGATTGGACACGTCGAAGATGCGCACGCCAGCCATGTGATCCTTCGGATCCTGCACGCCGCCGCTCCCGCAGTCGTTGCGATTCCCCGCGCCTTCAGCGGAGATAAACAGCAGGTTGCCGTAGATGGACGGGTCGCCCTGCGAAGTGATGCACTGGACGACCGCCGTCATCGTCGGCTTGGCGGGGTCCGTGATGTCCCAGATCGAGAAACCGGCGAAGTTCGCCTGGTAGACGTAGTGGGTGCCGAAGGCGAGGTCGGAGTTGACGAACGTCAGGCCGCGCACCGTGTCGAACTGCGCCGGCTTTGGCGTAAACGACAGGAGCTTCATGTTGCTCGCCGCGACGCCTGCGTCCAATCGACCCGGCTTCAGGTTGTTCCGGGGATCTGACTTGCTCGGGTACGTCTGTGCTGACGCGAGCGTCGGCACGACGGCAGTCGCGAACAGCAGGATCAAGCCACGCATGACGCGCATCGGTTCACACTCCGGTGGTGGGGATGGGTAGGACGGATCGCCAGCTGGCGCTGTCTGTCCGGGTTACTTCGGGGGGAGCTTGGCGAGCAGGCTGCGCATGATGCCGATCTCGGCGGTCTGCGCACTCACCACATCGTTGGCGAAGATGTTGGCGTCGACTTCCTGACCGGCGCCTTTCACCTTGAAGAGATCATCGACCATCTTGATCGCGCCCTCGTGGTGCTTGATCATGCCGATCAGGAAGGCCCGATCGAACGCGACACCCTTCGAGGTGTCGAGCTCCGCGATTTCCTCATCCGTCAGCATGCCGTCCATTCGCATGTTGTGCCAGGACGCGGTGTCCGGCGCGAGCTGCTCGTGTCGGCGGAGCCACTGCTGCATGATATCGATCTCGGGCACCTGCGACTGATCGATCTTCCGGGAAAGCTTGAGCACCTGCGGGTTGGCGCCGTTCTTTTCCGCCAGGCGCGACATCACGATCGCCTGCGCATGGTGGGCGATCATCCCCTGCATGAATTCCACGTCCGCCTTGGTGTAGATCGCACCCTTCGGGATAACGATCTCGGGGCCCATGCGGTGCATGCTGTGGTCCATGCCCGCCATACCGCTTTGCGCGGACGCAAGCGACGAGGCGCCGGTCAACAGGGCAATGACCGAAAGGGCGAGAATCGGACGGCGGGCCATCATGGCGTGTGTGCTCCGGAAAGGTGTCGACCCGGCGTGCGGGCTGGCGGACGGGAGAACCGTACGATGCGTACCCATTGGACGATACGGCGTGTGCTGCCCCCGCACTAGGCGCAACACGGGTGGATCGCGCACGCCGCTCCGTCAGGCGATCGCGCCCACCGCCGTGATGAGACTCGCCCGCAGCACGCTCGCGCGTACGCTCAGCTCCCGTTGACGGCGCTGATATTCGTCTCGCCCTGCCGATGTCTCGACTTGCACCGGATCGAAGCCGATAGCACGCAGATCATACGGTCCGGCCTGCATATCCAGTACCCTCAGCTCAACCGCGAGTTCGAAGCAGCGCCACAGCAGATCGCTGCCGATCCACGGCATCGCCGTGAAGGCCCAGCGGTACAGGTCCATGTTGGCGTGGATGCAGCCGGGCTGCTCCGCGTCATGACGCGTAGACCACTCCAGCCTGACGCGGTTCAGCGGCTTGGCGGTCGGCGCGAAAAAGCGGAAGGCGTCGAAATGGCTGCAGGCCACGGGACGGCTCTCCACAAACTCGTCCACTTGGGCCTGGGGAAGCCTGAGCGGTGCAATCTCGGCGTGCCGCACGTCGTGCCCGCCATACACCAGCGCCCACTCGTGCATGCCGTAGCATCCGAAGTTCGCCGGGCGATCCCGTGTTGAACGCAGCACGTGCAGCACCTGACTGAGCGTCGCACGCCCCGCAGAAGAGATGGCGCTCGCGTTCCGCCGGATCACGCCGTCGGCCGCCCCATACACCGGCCCGGTGAAGCGGTCGCGAGCCTCCGGGCTGTCGACCAGCGACTCGTCGGGACCGGGGTGCCAGGTTTCCAACCGCCCGGCGGGAAAGTGGTAGTACTGAAACAGGAAATCGTAGACTGGATGCACCTCTCCTCGCGAACGCCGCTCACGACGCGGTTGCGTCCACTGCTGCACGCGCTCCCGATGCGCCGCGGCGCGTGCCTGCCACAGTGCAGTGGTCAACGCGGGCGCCGAGGACGTCGAGGACGTCGAGGACGTCGAGGTTCGATACATGGGGGAGTCGAGCATGTCGAACGGTACCAGCACACGCCAGCGCTGTCATCCGACCGAATCGTCCGCCAGCTCAGCCGCCATTAGCTTTCCGGGAGCCCTATTCCACCTGACGCCACTATCGCCGCGTGACTCTTCTCTCCTGCTCCAATATCGGGATCTCCTTCGGAGCCACCGAACTCCTCAAAGACATCACCTTCACCGTCGCCGAGGGTGAGCGATGGGGGATCATCGGGCGCAATGGCGCCGGAAAGACATCGATCTTCGGCGTCATCACGGGTGACATCCAACCCACGGTCGGCGCCGTCGCCCGGAAGCCGGGGCTGCGTCATGCCCTGCTCGATCAGCATCGGGCCTTCGAAGGCGCCACCACGGTCTGGCAGGCCGGTGCCGCCGCCTGGCGCGAGGTCATTGCCCTCGAGCAGCGCATTGCCGACCAGGCGATGGCCCTCGGGGAGATGGGCGACAAGTGCACCGACGAGATGCTGGAGAAGTTCGGACACGATCAGGAGCGATTCGCCGACCTCGGCGGCTACATCTACCACGCGCGCGTGGACGCCGTGCTGCAAGGACTCGGCTTCGACGCTGAGGAGTCGAAGACGCGGCTCGTCTCGACGCTCTCAGGCGGCGAGCGGGGACGTGTAGGGCTGGCGGCGCAGCTTATCGCGCCGGCCGACCTGCTGATGCTCGACGAACCCACCAATCACCTCGACCTCGACACCACCACCTGGCTGCAGGAGTGGCTCAAGGAGTGCGACGAGACGGTACTTGTGGTATCGCACGATCGCGCGTTCATGGATGCCGTGTGCACGAACATCCTGCACATCGAGGCGAAGACGAGCGAAGCGTACAAGGGGAACTACAGCCAGTTTGTGCCACAGCGCGCCGAACGTCGGCTCACGCGCGAGCGTGAAGTCGAGAAGCAGCGCGCGTACGTGAAGAAGGAAGAGGAGTACATCCGGAGGAATCTCGCCGGCGTCAATTCGTTTCAGGCGAAGGGCAAGCGAAAGCGACTCGAACGCCTGCCGCGCCTCGCGCCGCCGGTGGGCGACCCGGCCGCGATGTCCCTCGAGTTCAAGATCGCCGAACGCGGTGGCGATCAGGTCGTCTCGATCTCGGAGCTGTGCGTGGCGGTGCCGGGCCGCGTGCTCGTGAACGACTTTACCGCCACGCTGCGACGCAACGACTTCATCGCGCTGGTTGGCCCCAACGGCGCGGGCAAGTCGACGTTCATTTCCACCATGCTGGGTGATCTCGAACCTGCGAGCGGCCAAGCGCGCGTAGGGAGTTCGATCACGCCAGCGTGGTTCCGCCAGGACTTGGCCGATCTGCCGCTGAAATTGTCGCTGTCGGACGCCATTCAGGCACAGCGGCCACTCTGGAGCCGCGGGAACATCCAGAATCATCTCGGCGCGTTCGGGTTCACTGGCGACGAAGTGTTCCGCGAAATCCGCACCCTCAGCGGTGGTGAGCGCGCCCGCATGGCGCTGGCGCTCATGACGCTCACCGGAGCGAACCTGCTGGTGCTCGACGAGCCCACCAACCACCTCGACGTCGAGAACATCGAAGTGCTCGAGGATGCGCTCGACGAATTCGACGGCACGGTGCTGCTGGTGAGCCACGACCGCGCCTTCCTGCGTCAGGTGGCCACGCGCGTGTGGTGGTTCAATGGTACGCGCCTGATGGACTTCGACGGACCGTTCGACGAGTGGGAGGCGGATCGCGCGCGTCGCGCGTGATGCGTTGCGACCTGATTCGAGGAAGCATATGATGAACCCGACGCGATTGACGAAGGATGTGGTGGTGATTGCGGCGACCGTGTGCGCTACCACGGTGCTCACCGCGAAGCCGAACACGCTCGACGCGCGCGCCCGGTGTACGCTCATGCCCGGCAGCACACGCGCGCTACTGCGCGTCGAGCAGGACACAACACTGCCATACGGGGGCACCGGCGCATCGGCCCTGTCCTACAGCGTGGCGCCGCGCAGTGTGGCTGACACCTTTCGCGCCGTCGCCGGAACTCCGATGCCGGCGGCGCGCGTGCGCTTGCTCGGGTTGGACTCGGCCACGCGCGCGTTGTTCGCCGCCAACGGCATCACCGACAGCCAGCCCACCGCCTTCATCCGCGCGGCGCCATACGGTGCCGACTGCGGAACCCTGCGGTGGACCGACACCATGCCCTTCGCGATTCGCGGTGAAGTGGGTACGTGCGCGCGACGCTTGCCTCGCGTGACCAGTGGATCGGAAACGCACCGGTGCTCATCATTCCCGATGTGTGGAGCTATCCGTATCCGCGCCGCGGTCGGCCGTATGGCGTCCCGACGTCAGAGCCGCTCGCGTCGGCCGAGGCGATGTTCGGATTTCAGAGTGTGTTCGACGAACCGTTGCGCAGCACACCAGGCACGCCGGATGCGCGCGACGCGTCGGACCGTGCACGGACCACGCGCGTGACGGCTTGGGCGCGCGCCCACATGGCCGACGCGGACTTGGAGCCACTGCGCTCCACGATCCGCAACGCCGTACTCAACACCGATTGGGAGCACGCACGGCGTTCGCCGAGCCGCCTGCGTGGTACCTACCGCGTGGACCTCGATGCGGATGGTGTGCCGCACAGCTGGTACTTCCGTACCCAGCCGCAGCTGGCGTATCGATGGCAAGCCGCCGAGCTGCGGCGCAGCACCGCGCAGATGCTCGAGTCGCCGCACATTACCGGCTATTCACTCGTGGGGAACGCCGCCGCGTCGTTAAGCAGGGTGAACGTGGACCGTGGTGATCGCATGGAGCAGCGCACGCTGGTCTGGCTCTACGCGGGCGATCGTCCAACCACCGCCGGCAACGATACGGTTCGCGTGCTGCACGGACAGCTCGAGTTCATCCTTGGAGGCACCCCCGAGGGCGCATGGTCCGCACTGGAACCGTTCGCAACGCCGCTCAGTGTGCCAGACAGCATGATGCTGGCGCGCCTGGGGCGCATTGGGCGCGGCGACAAACAGCCGAAACTGTCGCTGACGCTGCGTCTCGATGCACGCGGTGACATTCGCGCCGACACCACGTTCGTGCGCGATGGTCACCGGCTCCGGGTGCAGCTCGTGCGGGTCGATACCACCACGTCACGTCGCCTGTTCTGACCAGCGTTCCGGGCAGCCACCGCCGTCGCGCGTGATGCGTGCAGTCGCTCGCTACTTCAGCGTGGCCGCCCGCGCGTCGAACTGCTGGGCCAGCGCCGCCCGGTTCGTAGCCCGCAACATCACCGCGTAGTCGCGCAGCGTCTCAGCGAGGTCGGCCGACCCGTTGCCGATCTCGCGAATGGCCATCGCCCTCTTGTACAGGGCTTCTGCCTCGGCCTCGCGCTTGCCGTCGCGCAGCACACCAGCCAGGCCGTTCAGTGACACCGCGATCGACGCATGTTCGGGCGTATACAGCCGCTCCTTGGCTGCCAGCGCTTGCCGGAACAGCGGTTCGGCCTCCGCATAGCGCTTGAGCTTCCACAGTACCTCGGCCTGGTTGTTGATCACGCTCACGGTGAGCGGATGCTCTACCCCATACGCCCGTTCGAGGATGGGGCGGGCGCGGCCGTAGTACGCGTCTGCCTCGGCGTACTTGCCGTCGGAATACGCGATGGCGCCGATGTTGTTCAGCGTGCTGCCCACATCCGGATGCTCGCTTCCGAGCGACTGTTCCTGACGCTGCAGCGTGACCTTCCACAACGAGTCTGCCTGCGCATTTCGCTTCTGCGCACGATAGACCGCGGCCAGTCCGCGCATGTCGCGCAGCGTGCGTGCATCATCGGGCGCGCGCGCGACCGCGTCGATGGCCAACACCCGTTGATACAACGATTCCGCCTCCGCGAGACGCGTTTGCCGCATGCGCACGGCCGCCATCATCGAGAGCGTGGTGGCCAGATCCGCATGCAGCGGTCCAAGCGCGCGCTCGCGGATGCGCTGTGCGCGCGTGAGGTACGCGTCCGCGACCGCGAGCTCCCCCCGATCGCGAGTGAGTTCGCCGAGCGACGTGAGTGTTTCGCCGAGCAGCACATCGTCCGGGCCCAGCAGGCGCTCGCGCGTGCGTAACACGTCTTCGAGCAGCACGCGCGCCTCGACGTACTTGCCGAGCGATGTCTGTACGGTACCCATGGTTTGCATGAGCCGCGCCTGCAACAGGGGCTGCGACGCGAGGTCGGTGGAGACGCGACGGATGCCCTGTTCCAGCAGCGCCTGCGCCGTCATGTTCTGACGCCGCTGCACGTTGGGGTCGGACTGCCGGAACAGATTCACCATGAAGTCGGCCACTTCTTTCGCCGCTTCCGCTTCGCGCGCGGCCAGCTGTTCGGCGCGACGGGCGCGCACAAGGCCAACCGCCGCCATGACGCCGCTCGTGACCACCAACAGCGTGGCCACGCCCGCCGTGATGACGCCCACGCGATGCCGCCGCACGAATTTCCCCACGCGGTAGCGTGTGCTCGGCGGACGCGCGGTGACCGGCTCATTGGCCAGATGTCGACGGATATCGGCGGCCAATGCATTGGCCGTTTCGTAGCGCTGCGACCGGTCGGGCTGCATCGCCTTCATGACGATCCAATCAAGATCGCCGCGCAGCGCCCGCTTGAGATGCCGCGCGTCGGTACGACGCCGACCGGCGATACTCTCGCTGAGCGCCGCCGCCGTGGCAAGTCCAACACTCGGTGTCGGCGGGCTCGTGTCACCACTCACCAACCGCGCCAGGAACTGGTGCAATCCCACTTCCGCCGGGTCGATCGGCAGGTGCCCCACGAGCAACTCGTACAGCATGACGCCCAGCGAGTAGATGTCCGCTCGGGTGTCCACGTCCATCGATGCGTTGCTCGCCTGCTCCGGGCTCATGTAGGCCACGGTTCCCATGGCAAAACCCGCCATGGTCTTCGCCACCACCTCAGGGCCCTGTGGGCCGAGCGCTTTGGCGATCCCAAAGTCGATGATCTTCGGCTGCGGGTGACCTTCCTCGTCGGTGACAAGGATGTTGGACGGCTTGAGGTCGCGATGCACGACGCCCTTCTGGTGGGCATGCTGCACCGCTTCGCAGATCCCGATGAACAGTTGCAGCCGATCGCGCACATTCATCCGTCGCGCATCGCAGAACTCGGTGAGCGGCAAACCGCGCACGAGCTCCATGGCGAAGTACGGCTGCCCGGTCTCGCTGCTGCCCGCGTGGAGCACGCGCGCGATGCCGGGATGATTCATCACCGCAAGCGCACGCCGCTCCGCGTCGAAGCGCGCCAGGACATCGCGCGTGTCGTCGAGCATGGTGCGCACCAGCTTCTGCGCCACGCGGCGCCGAACTGGTTCGGTCTCTTCCGCTTCGTACACCACCCCCATGCCGCCTTCTCCGAGCAGCTGGATGATGTCGTACGGGCCGATGCGCGCGGGGTGCAGCGTCCTACTACCCATTAGGTACGCCTGAGCGACATCAGTTCACGATGATGTCGGGGTCGATGACGACCGTCTGCGGGTTCGTGCCACCGCACGTGATGCGTATGACGTAGCGGTACTTCTTGGCCGTGGCATTCCCTTTCACCTTGGACTTCGTACCGGCGCCGGAAGTCGGCGTGATGTTATTGGTGTTGTCGAATGGCCAGTCGTTCGGCTGGGCGATCTTCGGCTCGATCGTGACCGTCGCGTTGCCGCCGTTGTTGATCCAATCGATGTCCCCACCCTTATCGACGGACGCAACCCAGTTGTCGACATCGAGCGTGACCTGATTCGGTGCGACGCAGTCGGCTTTGATCTTGATCTTGTCGTTGGGTTTCAACGCGACCGCTTGTCTCGTGCCGCACGCGGCGACCAACGTCACTGAGGCGCCTCCCAGCGCCACCCACTTCATCGTGCTTCGCATCCAACCCTCCGTGGTCTCAATGATGGTTACATGCCTACGTCTTCGACTCACCACTCGCCTCAGTTGACAATCACGTCCGGATCAACCACGACTGAATCCGGCGGATTGTTCCCCGCCTGACAGACCAACTCGATGTCGTACTTGTAGCTGCCGCGTCCGTTGGGCCGCATACCGTTCGCGCGCGCCGGCTGTCCCTTGGTCGCATTGAACGGGCCACGCGACGCAAAGGGCCAGCCACTCGTCGCCTTCGGCCTGACCGTGATGTTGTCGCTGTTGGCGTTCGCCGCGATGATCCACTCAATTTCGTCGCCCTGCTGCACGCGCACGTTCCATGGACTGACGGTGATTTCCGTCGAGTTCGGGCCGGCGCATCGCGCGCTCACGGTCACCTGCACCGTGGCTCGTGACGGCCATGGCTTGGCCGCCAACACCAGAGCCGTTGCCAGCAGCAAAGCGCCTACTCCGGCCGTCCGTCGTGTCGTGCGCATAACGCTCCCAAGAGTTCAAAATGTGATGACCGGCAATTGCGAGGTAGCTTGCCCGACCACGTAGCGCGGCGCAAGTGTGACGCCGCCGGAGGTCGTTCTAACCTCCCGCGCGTTAGGCGCCGCCCCGCACGCCATCCGTCGCACGAGTCTGCCAGCCCGCCAGTTGCTTCCCCACCGGCAACTGCCGCACGCGTACACCCGTCGCCGCGAAGATCGCGTTCGCGATTGCCCCACCGGCCGGCGGCACACCCGGCTCCCCGATGCCACCAGGCAGCCCTTCGCTCGCCACCAGATGCACATCGACCACGTGCGGCGCCGCGCGCATGCGCGTCACGCCGTAGTCGCGGTAGTTCGACTGCACCACCTTGCCGCCCGCAAACGTGACTTCACTGGTGAGCAGGTTGCTCATCGCCATGATCAACGCGCCCTCCATTTGCGCGCGCGCACGATCGGGATTCGCGATGAAGCCCGCATCAACGGCTACCGTGGTCTTCGGCACCAGCACCGTCCCATCAGGCTGCACATCCACTTCCACCACCATCGCCACGTACGACAAGAAGCTGCGGTGGATCGCAATGCCGCGCCCCTTGCCGCGCGGTAACTTCGCGCCGCGCCACCCGCTCTTGTCGATAGCGAGTTCCACCACGCGACGGGCGCGAGCCGTATCGAGGGGGTGATCCGTCCAGGTCGCGCCGTAGTTGCTGGCCGGTGCCACCAGTCCTGCCTTCGACAGGTCGACCACGCGATCAGCGCCCAGCAGTCCGAGCAGGAAATCCGCCGGATCTTTCTTCGCCGCGTAGGCCAACTCGTCCACGAACGAGCCGATCGCAAATCCGTGGTGGATCGCGTTCACGCTGCGATACCAGCCGATGCGCGTGTGCGCGACCGCCGGACAGATCTCGACGCGCATGTTCGGAATGTCGAACGGAATATCACTGGCGCCGTTCGTCAGTTCATCCGGCTCGGCGCCCGGCACGTTCGGCGCAAACGTGGCGCCGATGGCGGGATAGGCCGAGCGATGCAACCACGCCGTCACCTTGCCGTTGGCGTCGATGCCTGCTTCCAAGCGATGCGCCGCCACCGAGTGCAGATACGAATTGCGGAGGTCATCCTCGCGCGTCCACTGCACGCGCACCGGCGCGCCGATGTCGCGCGACAGAAATGCCGCTTCACAGATGAAATCCGGCTTCGACTTCCGACCGAAGCCACCGCCCAACAGCGTCACGTGCACGGTCACGTTCGCGGCGTCGACCTTGAGGTACTGCGCCACGGTGTTGCGCGCATCTTGCGGTGACTGCGTGGGCGCCCAGATCTCGACCTTGCCGTTGGCCACGTGCGCCAAGGCCGCCACTGGCTCCATCTGCGCATGCGACAAGTGCGGCATGTAGTACTCCGCCGTCACGCGCTTCGTCGCCCCGGCCAGCGCCTTCGGCACGTCGCCGACGGCGCGCCCCGCCTTGCCCGGTGCGCGAACGGACGAGAGCAACGTCGCCTTGTACGACGTGCTGTCGTACGTCGCGTTGGCTCCGCTGTCCCACGTGATGCGCAGGGCCTCTCGACCGCGGATCGCCGCCCAAGTGTTCTTCGCGATCACCGCCACACCTCCCAGCGGGAAGAACGCGCTCGGCACCGGTGTTTCGGGAATACGCACCACCTTCTCCACGCCCGGCACCTTCAGCGCGAGACTGTCGTCGACACTCACCACCTTCCCCCCCCACACCGGTGGCCGACTGATCACCGCCACCTTCATTCCCGGCAGAGTTACGTCCGCACCGTACATCGCCGTGCCCGTCGTCATCGGAACCAGATCGACGGACGGCATCCGCTTGCCTTCCCAGCGTCGCTCACTCGGCGACTTGATACGCACGCGCTCCTTCGCCGGCATCGGGATCGAGCGCGCCGTAGTCACGAGCGACGCATACGACTTCGTGCGGCCACTCGCCGTGTGCACCACCGTGCCATTGCTCGCACGGACCTCGGTCGACGCGACGCCCCACTCCTTCGCGGCCGCGTCTTCGAGCAGCGCGCGCACCGTCGCCCCCGCCTCTCGATACGCGGGGAGAAAATCCCGGATGCTGGTGGAGCCGTCGGTGTTCTGGTTGCCGTACTTCTTGTCATCGCCAAGCGCCTGCTCCACACGGCACGTCGCCCAATCGGCCTCCATCTCATCGGCGATGATCATCGGCATCGTGGTGCGGATGCCCTGCCCCATCTCCGAGCGATGACACATGATCGTGATGATCCCGTCGTCACCGAGACGCACGTAGGCATGGGGCTCCCACGATTCTGCGTTCGGCGCGAAAAGTCCGTCTTCCGCCTCGAGCCGACGTACACCCAGCGTACTGGCCGCCACGAGCAATCCACCCATGCCGAGCAACTTCATGAAGTCGCGACGATGCGTGTCGAGCACGCCGGCCGAGGTCGTCTCCGCGTCCGTCGGTTCGGTCGGCGTTGTGTTCCACGGCAGTCTCTGCTTCGCATTCATCGCGTTGCCTCCGCCGCCGCCTTGATCGCCGCGCGAATGCGTGGATACGTCCCGCACCGGCAGATATGGCCGTTCATTGCCGCATCGATGTCGGCATCGGTCGGTTTCGCATTGCGTGAGAGCAGCGTGGCCGCCTGCATGATCTGACCGCTCTGACAGAACCCGCACTGTGGCACATCGATCTCGCGCCACGCCACTTGCAGCGGATGCGCGCCGGTCGGATGCAGCCCCTCGATCGTCGTCACCGTCGCATCCGCGAGCGACTGCATGCGTCGTTGACAGGCGCGTACCGGCGCCCCATTCACATGCACCGTGCAGGCACCGCATTGCGAGATGCCGCAGCCGTACTTGGTACCCGTGAGCGCGAGCGCATCGCGCAGATACCACAGCAATGGCATGGTCGGATCGCCGTCGAACGTGCGACGGGCGCCGTTGACGGTGAGAGAGATCGGGGCGGTGCTCACGTCGGCTCCACAGGAAAGGTCGGCAACACACGCGTACCGACAGATTCTGTCGACACATTGCCCGAAGCGTTAGGGGTCGTCGGGGATAGACCGAACTTCAGGCGGGACGTCGTGTATCCTGTGTCATGCGTATCTCGCCCCGCCGTCTTGCTATCGCCGCTGCCGTCGCCGCCCCGCTCGCGGCGGCCTGTCATGCCGGCCCGAGTGAAGCCGCGCCCATCGTGAACGGCGCATCACAGGCCGTTCGCTCAGGCCAGGAAGTGCACCCCACCGGCAGCGACGCGTTCGGCGTCGCACTCCTCTCGGTCGAGCAGGATTCCCGCTGTCCGCGCGCCGTGGTGTGCGTGTCGGCCGGAACGGCCGAGATCGTGATCGGCTATCGCTACGGCATGGGTCCCACGGTGCCGGTAACACTGCGCTGGGGCGCCGCGCCACGGGACACCCTGATCGGCACCGTGCGGGTCGTGTTCGATTCACTCACGCCATATCCCACGGTACCGGGCCCGCTGCTGGCGCAGGATCGCTATATCGCCTGGCTCTCCTTCAAGCGATAAGCCAGAATGACCCGCGCTCGTGGTGATGTCACCCGGCGCGGCGCCCGGCTTCGGCTATCCGGCCGATGCGGCCTGCTCAGTCCTTCACACCCACCGGAACCCCCTGTGCGCGAGCACGCTCCAGCCGCTCGAGGCGCCGCGAGGCCTGCGTCATGGCGTGCTCCACAAAGGGGGCGGGACTCAACCCAAACGGAACGGCGTGCGCCGGATACGCGGCAAACGCTTCCGTAATCACCGCGATGGCAGAATCCATCAGCTCGTTGATCGTCGCGGCGATCACATCCCATACGGGAGCGCCGTGCGCAATGCCGAGACGCGAGAGTAAATACAAGCCGTACGCGATGTGGCGGGACTCGTCAAGTTTGAGCAGGCCGGTCATCTGTTGCATGCCCGGTAGAATGCCACGTGTCGTGAGTATGTCGTGAAACACATGATATCCCGTTTCGGCCAGCACCCCTTCCACAATCATGTTGTAAGTGGCGGAGGCCCGTGCCTGTGCCATTGGCGACTGATCGTGGCGCAGCGCCTGCATGGCCCGCGGTAGCGCCTCGCTGAAGATCGCGTGATACGCCGGCGTGTGATACCGCGCGAGATTCGTATCGAGAGCGCCCACCGCGTGGAGAAACCGATGCATCCCTTCCACGTGCTTCGCTTCCTCCCACACGAATGAGGTGAGATACAGCTGTTCGTCGAGACGCCCCTCCTGCGACACCACATCGAGTAACGGCAGAATATCGATGACCACCGCCTCCTCACCGCCTTGGAAGAGCGTGGCGAGCCGTAACAGCAAGTCTCGCTCGTCGGCGGCCAAGGCACCCCAGTGCTCCCGGTCGATGCTGAAATTGATGTCCGCCGGATTCCAGATTCCATGGCGCTTCGCCTTTTCCCACAAACGGAGCGGCACCGAATGCTCGGCCCACGCGTCTGGATCGAGACTCCGGAACTCCAGCCGACGCGGAGCCACAGCCGCTGGAGCGTCGACGGATGGTTTCGGATGCGTCACACGTTCCGGCTCCGGTGGACTTATCGTGCGCACCACCTCAACCAGGGCGTTGGCGGCACCCACGTGCGGTAGCAACATTGGAAGCACTCCCTTGGCCAGTCGCAAATGTCCGCGCATCAGTGCGACCGTAGGAACCTCGTCGCCGCGTAATACCTTCAGCCACGCCGACAACGGGCCACTAATGACATAACGTGACTTTCGGCGGTCTGCCGCCGTCGCCAACCGGGCGGCGTGACAATGCCCGTGCGCCAGATCGAGAAAGACCGCGACCGACAGCGCGTCCTCACCAGGTTCGGCGGTGCGTTCGAGGCAAACCGCCCCTTCCCACCGGCGGGCCGCGTCGCGGTATGGCACACTCGCTTCGAGGGCGGCACCAAGCGCAGTTGCCCACTCGTCCGTAAAGAGATTGGTCATAGTTGTCGCGCCGGCCGCTCTGGCTCGGTCGCCGGCACCAGCGACACCGTCGCTCGCCGGATACGTACAATCCGCACCGGCGGCGAAAGCGCCTGCGCCGTCACGGGTGATCGCTGAATCGCCCGGACGACGTCCATGCCGCTGGTCACCACCCCGAAGGCGGCGAACCCCTGCCCGTCGAGATTGCGGTGACCGCCGAAATCCAGCGCGGGTTGATCGCCGATGCAGATGAAGAAGTCCGACGTGGCGCTCTCCGGACCGCCGCGGGCCATCGACAGCGTGCCGTCGCGATGCCGAAGTCCCGTATCACGCGTGCGCTCGAGGGGTATCGGCGCGAAGCGCGCGCCAAGCCGCGATGCGTTCGGCCCTCCCTGGATCACTTCGATCCGCACCGTGTCCGACGGTTGATTCTGCATCGTCACCGCGCGATGAAAGCGCCCGCCGTCGTACGCCAGCGAATCCACGTACCGGAGAAAGTTTGTCGCACTGATCGGCGCGCGGGCGCTATCGACCAGCGCCGTAATCGTTCCGCGCGTCGTCTCGATCACGACGGGAATACGTCCCGGCGCGCGAGGCCCCGACGCAGCCGCTCCCGAGCGCGGCGTTGTCACCCGTACGACCAACGCCCGCTTGGCATAGGCAGCGGGGGAAACCCGACGCACCGTCGTGGCCACGCGCGATCCGCGCACGAGTGCGGTGACCTCGACATCCACCGGCTTAATCGAGGTGAGACCGATGTGCACCGGCATGTCACTCTGCGCATCATAGCCGGAGCCCGCGTCGACCCATCGCGTGGCCAGCAACGCACGCGTGCCGGCCGCATACACACGCACTTCCGCACCGGCGAGTGTCGCCCGTCCGTTCGCATCGACCGCGCGTACCTGCAGCGATCGCCGCGCCACCGCCGCAGGCAACACTGTGCGGAGTACCGGATGCGACGCTTCGGGGCGCGAACCGGCCAGCGCCAGATCGAGCGCACCGTCGCCATCCACATCGGCCCACTGCACACCATGACTCGCCGTCAGCGCCAGCAGGTTGGCCGGCGTGATGTCCACATACGCGGTCGCCTTCGTCGTGGCCACGCGCACGAAGAGATAGTCGCGGAAGCTTTCCGTGGCCGACACCGTACCGTTCACGTACAGATCCAGCAGTCCGTCATGATCGACATCGGCGAACGCACAGGTATCGTATCGCCCGTCGATCGCCACGCCCCAGGTCGCGCTCACGTCGCGGAACGTCCCGTTGGCCGAGCCCAGAAAGAGTCCGTTGGGTCCGTAGTTGGCCGAGAAGATGTCCGCCACGCCATCGTTGTTCACATCGGCTACGCAGGGCCGCACCGTGCCTTGGGTGGCGACCTTTTCGCCGCGCCCTCCCCAGGCGAGGCCGACTGTCTCCGCGATATCGGTGAACGTGCCAGCGTCATTGCGGAAAAATCCGTTGGCGTCACCATCTTGATTGGCGACGTACAGATCGAGATCGCCATCCTGCTGATAGTCGAACCACACTGCGCCGACGCTCTTCCGGATATCGGCCAACCCGACGCTCGCCGCGACATCAGTGAACACGCCGCCGCTGTTGCGATACAACATGTTTGCGCGATCACGAAACGCGACGAACAGATCGAGATCCCCATCGCCGTCGACATCGATGAAGGCCGGTTGGCGCACTGCACCCGTCTCCACCGTGAGCCCGCTGGCGGCGGTGATGTCGGTGAAGTGCGCGCCATCGTTGCGGTACAGGCGCAGCACCGGCCCAGCGCCGGGCGTGAATCCGAGGAGCAGGTCGGGATCGCCGTCGGCATCGACGTCACTCCACGCCGCCGCACGCGTGGCTCGCGCGTCAGCCACGCCGGCCTCGGCCGCGATGTCGCGAAAGGTGCCACCGTTGTTCACGTAGAGACGGTTCGGCGTGCCGTTGAACCCCACGAAGAGATCGAGGTCGCCATCCTGATCGATGTCGGCGAAGGCGTTCGCGAGGGCCCCACCGGCCGCGAACAGCTCCGGTTGGATCGGCACGAATTGCGGCCTCGGTCCCTGTGCGCGCAGGCTGGCTGCGCCACTCGCGGCCAACGCCAACGCCAACGCCAAGGCGAGCCGCCGTCCTATCGTCGAGATACTCATTTCGCAGGGGAGAAAGGGGCCAGCGTCATGAAGATCCGCTCGGGTGCCTTCTCCAGAATCTTGCCGTCGGCTTCGCTCGCCTCGCGGACGGCGATCCAGGCCGGGTCCGCACTGAACGCTTTCCAACTGCGGTTGGCGGCCTCCTCGCTTTCGTGCGACAATAGGTAGATCATCGTCGTCTTCGCCTTCGTCGTGTCCGTCGGCGTGAAGTAGAGCTCGTTCCGCATGCCATGTTTTGCGAATAGTCCCAACGTATGCTCGGCGAAGCGTTTGTGCAGCGCTGGCAACCGACCGGGCAACGTGGTGTACGTGCGAAGCTCATAGACGCGAGTGTTTCGCTGTTGACCGACGGCCACACCCGCCACGAATCCCATTGAACCAACGGCCATCAGCACGACGGCCCCGATCGCGAGTACTGTTCGCTTCATCCTTTCGCGCTCCCGCTCACCAAGCTGCCATGCGCACCGAAGCGTGGGCGTGGCCGCTCAGACTACGGCAACAATAGGGCGACGGCCCCGTCGGGGCCAGAGAGCTTTCGGGCGGAACGCCTCTTACGTTTCATGAGCCGCATGCCATCGCACATCCTGCGCACCCTGATCGCCGCAGTCCTACTGACAGCCGGACCAGCCGCCGCACTCGCGCAGGCGGCTCCTCCGGTGGCGTCGGGTCTTCGCGTCTGCGATTCCGCACACACGGCCACCAACGCCAGGTTCCCGCTGCACCCGGTCAGCACACCGTGGTACCACGTGCGGGCGGTTGAACCATTCGTCTTCGCGATCATCGAGCCGTACCAGTTCCAAGAAGTGATCTCCTGGCTGATCGTCGGCTCGCAGCGCGCGCTGCTCTTTGACAGTGGGCTGGGCATGATGCCGATCAAACCGGTCGTGATGCAACTCACGTCGCTGCCGGTCACGGTGATCAACTCGCACACCCACTTCGATCATGTGGGTGGTAACGCCGACTTCGCCGACGTGCGCGCCATGTCCACACCGTTCACCACGGCGCGCATGGCCGGCGACGCACACGCCAGTGTGGCCAGTGAAGTGAGTCCCACCGCGCTCTGCGGCAACCGCCCGCCCGGACTCGACACTGCGACATTTCGCTCACGCCCGTGGAGCGCGGCTTCACGCATCGGCGACGGCACACGCTTCGACCTCGGCGGTCGCGTACTGGAGGTGCTCGCGACACCGGGACACACGCCCGATGCGATTGCGCTGCTGGATCGGACCAACGGCCTGCTCTGGACGGGGGACAGCTTTTACGCCGGGCCGATCTGGCTGTTCATGCCCGAGACGGACCTCGAAGCATATCAGCGCTCGATGGATCGACTGGCGGCGCTCGTACCGTCGCTGCGACGCGTGCTTCCCGCGCACAACGTCACCTCCGTGGCTCCCTCGGTGCTCGCGCGTGTTCCCAAGGCCATCCGTGACGTCCGCACCGGTCGCCTCCGTGGCAGCACCCCCGAACCAGGACAACGGCTCGTGCCGTTCAGGGGATTCTCGATTCTCGTGTCGGAGAAGGCCCTTCGCACCCCGCCTTCTGGCGCACGTGCCCGCCAGCGCGTACCCTAGGGGACTCCTGTCACCCCCACCTGGTACCGTGTCATGAAAGCTGTCGGCGAACTCCTCAAGAAGCACGACGGAACCCTCTGGCACGTGACGCCCCACGTCACCGTCTATGAAGCGGTCGAGAAGCTGGCGCACTATGGCGCTGGCGCGCTGCTCGTGATGGATGGTGACCGCCTGGTCGGAGTATTCTCGGAGCGCGACTACACGCGCAAGATCACGCTGCAGGGTCGCAACTCGAAAGAGACGCGTGTCGCCGAGATCATGACGGCTGACGTGTTCACCGTGTGCGCGACAACCCGCACGCGCGACTGCATGGCACTCATGAGCACCAAGAAGATCCGACACCTCCCTGTGCTTGACGGTGACAAGGTGCTCGGCATGATCTCCATTCGCGACCTCATGGACGACATTATCGCCGATCACGAGAGCACGATCGCCACACTGCATAGCTACATCCATTCGTAACCGCCGCCCGTCGTTGCGCATCATGACACTGACACGCGGCGCGTCCGCACGCGCGCTGGCCATCGCCTTCGCGCTATTGGTTGCCGCCCCGGCCAAGGCCCAGCGCGCCATTGAACTCGATGCGGCAACCATCATCGAGCTCAACGCCGCATTCGATGCGGGCACGCTGTCGTCGGTACAGTTGGTCACGCGCTATCTGGCCCGCATCGCGGCGTACGACCGACAGGGTCCGTCGATTCATGCCGTTCTCCGCTTGAACCCGAGAGCACTCGAGACCGCCCGCGCGCTCGATGCGGAACGCAAGGCCACGGGGAAGCGCTCACCGCTGCACGGCGTGCCGATCGTATTGAAGGACAACTTCGATACGCGGGAGCTTCCCACGACCGGCGGCTCGGTGCTGCTGGACGGGTACGTCCCATCGCGTGATGCGGTGCTCGTGCAGCGACTGCGCAATGCGGGCGCCATCGTGCTGGCGAAGGTGAACATGTCCGAGTTCGCGTCGTCGGGCGCGTACAGCTCACTTGGCGGCCAGTCGTTGAATCCGCATCACACCGACTTTTCGCCGGGCGGCTCATCGGGCGGCACCGGCGCCGCGATCGCCGCGGCATTCGCACAGTTCGGGCTTGGAACCGATACCGGCGGCAGCATTCGCGGGCCCGCCACCGTGAACGGCATCGTGGCGCTCAAACCCACGCACGGACTGCTCAGTCGGACCGGCATCATTCCCTTGGCGCTGTCGTTCGACACCGGTGGTCCCATGGCGCGTAGCGTGACCGACCTCGCGATCGCGCTCGGTGCCCTCACGGGCGTCGATGCCGCAGACACCGCCACCCGTCGCAGCGAGGGACACGCCGAGCGCGATTACACCAAGTACCTGCAGCCAAACGCGCTGAAGGGCGCACGCATCGGGATTGCCCGCGACTACATGGGGTTCGATACCGACGTTGACTGGGTGGTCGAGTCGTCACTCCACGCGATGCGCAACGCCGGCGCCACGATTGTCGACGTGCGCTTTCCGAAGTGGATGCTCGAGGCGAAGGATGCGTGGTACACGGCGATTCGTTTCCCGGAATTCGCACCGCAGATTGCCGAATATTTGCGGGATACGCCAGCCGGTTATCCGAAAACGCTGGCCGACATGCTCGAACGTACCCGCGAGATGTCCTCGATCAGCGCCAAAGGATCCGCTCCGAATGCCTCGCGCTGGGCGAAATTCGTGAATGAGCTCGCCAGCGGCAGCACAGACGACTACCGCTATCGTGCGGTACGCGATCATGCCCTACCGATGATGCGTGACGTGGTGAACGGGGTGATCGCGTCGCAACAGCTCGACGCGATCGTATACCCGACGCAATCGATGAAGCCCGAGCGCATCGAGCGGGAGGGGAGCAGTACCGCGCCCGATGCCATGAACATCGCCAACCTCACGGGGTTCCCCGACCTGATCGTACCCGCCGGTTTCAGCGACAACCGGATGCCGATCGGGATTTCCTTTCTCGGTGGCGCGTGGAGCGAGCCCAAACTCATTGCACTGGGTTTCAGCTTCGAACAGATCACCCGCGCTCGCCGGCGGCCGGTGACGACACCGGCACTACCGGGCGAGGCGGTCGTGCTCAAGTAGCGTGTGGTGCGCCACGCGCTCGTTACGCGTGGAT
This sequence comes from Gemmatimonas sp., assembly GCF_031426495.1. Classification (NCBI taxonomy): domain Bacteria; kingdom Pseudomonadati; phylum Gemmatimonadota; class Gemmatimonadia; order Gemmatimonadales; family Gemmatimonadaceae; genus Gemmatimonas; species Gemmatimonas sp. The sequence continues at coordinate 198,162 of NZ_JANPLK010000049.1, forward strand.
GTACTTCTCGAAGATGGCGCTGAAGTCCTTGCGCGTATGATCGTCGCGCACCGCATCGTTCAAGGCCTCGAGCACGGCGCGGTAGTGGCTCACCACCGATGCGGGATCGGTGACGGTGTTGTTCAGCTTCATCATCGACCCCAGCACGGACGCGGCGGCCATGGCGTGGGCGCGCCCCACTTCGTCGCGCTTCTGCAGCTTCCCAATCGTATGCAGCGCTTTGTACATGTCCTTGAGCGCCTCAAGATGGCTCTTGCGCACATCGATGCTGAACAGCTTGTCACCGATGGTGAACTTGAGCTCGATATCGAGGTCCACCGTGCCGGCGGTCTCGATCGACACGTGGGCGATCGGATACTGCGCGTAGTCGTAGCGGCGGATCACTCGCTTGGCCGAGATGGCCGACTCACCGTCCACGTGAATGAGCGCCAGATTCGTGAAGCAGTACTCGTCCTTCCGCGACTTGATCAGGAAGTAGATCTTCTCGTGATCTTCGTGAAAGAGGTAATCGTCGGCATCGACCTTGTCGAAGTCCTTGGATTCGACGATGACACCGATGTCGCTGAGGCCGAGCGCCTCGGCGGCGAACTTCTTGAACATGTGAACTCCAGTTGGAAGGGGCCATCGACAGGCGTGACAAACCGAACACCCCGTACGCTACCGCACGCCCATCACGGCTGCCAGTCGCGCCACGAACTTCGCGCTGCGCAGCATTGATGGGACATCCGCGAACTCTCCAGGCTCGGCGCGCGCGCCGCCACGCTCGCCGCCCATGCCGATCGCCAGCGTTCCTCCGGCAATCGCCACGTTCAGGTTCGACGAGCCGGCATTGCCCAACTGCGGCGTTATGCCAAGCGCCTTCGCGATGGCGACTGAACTTGTCACGAGCTTTGAGGTGACCGCGCCCGCGATCTGACCACCGGCCGTCTGCTGCAACACGCGCAGGTCGAATCGCGTGCCCGTTTCGCGTGACACGCTGTCGAGCACCGCGCGCACGGCCGCTTCGTTGCGGGCAATCGCCGGCGCCTCGAGTGCGCGGATGTCCACCGAGAACCAGGCGCTATCCGGTTTGCGATTCACCACATCGCCCGAGCGGATCATCGAGATGTTGAGCACGGAACGCGTACTGGCCGGCGGCTGCGGAATCGCCAGGATGCGATCGACCGCTCGCGCGATTCCCTGGTTCACATTCGGCAGGCCGCCCGTGAGCGTGTGCCCGCCCTGGTGATAGGCCCACACCTTCCACCAATGAATGCCGATCGCTCCGTAGGTGAGCGAGCGTCCGTCGCCGAGCACATCCACGAACGCATCGGCGCGCGACTTCCATTCGCCATACAGCGCCTTCATGCCCAGCAGCCCGGTCTCCTCCTGAGCTACGGCCGCGAACACGAGATCATGCTCTGGTCGCACACCGGCCGCGATGAGCGCCCGCGCCGCGCCGAGGACCGCCGCCGTCGTGCTCGACGTGTTGCTGCCGGGGCCGATCACGCGGTCACCGTCCGCATACGGCGGGCGCGTGGCGTTCCGCTGATGCTGCGCCACCGGCGCGAGATCATCCAAGGTCGCCACGAACACGATCGCCCGCCGCGTCACGTCGGGAAGGGAGCCTCGAATACGTCCGGTCACGTTCGGCAGGCGATCCACCGTGACATCGGCCAGACCGATAGCCCGCATGCGTGCCGCGACGGCGTGCGCCCGCTCCGCTTCCTCGCCCGACGGCGAGCGAATCGCGGCGAGTCGCAGCAGATCGGCGGAGATGCTGTCGCGGTGGGCGTCCACCAGCTGATCGAGGCGCGCGGCGAGCGCAGCCGGCTGCGCCGAGAGCGGGGCGGCGTACGCCAGCGCGCAGGCACAGAGCGCACGAGCCGCAGTGGTCACAAACATCGGGAGTCCGGAGAGCGGGAGAATGGGCGGTCGACGACCGAACGTGACCAAACGCCGACCTCTCGGTCAAGTGGACACCGTGAGATCATAGCCGTACACGTGAGTGAGATCGGGCTCGATCGCTACGAATCCGGCTCCCGGTTGCTCGTCGGCGAACACCACGAGGGTCACGGAATCACCGACGCGTTGCGTCGACAATACGCAATGGCGATGCGTCATGTACGGAACCGCGTCGGGCGTGATGTGCGCCTCCCAGACCCGCCCCCGGAATTCATCGATGCAGCGATCGGCCGCGCCGTCGCGCAGGACGCGACCACGGGCTAGCAAGACGATCTGGGCGCATCGATCGCGAATCAGGTGAGCGTTTGAGGTCGCGAGAATGACGATACGGTGGTCGGCGGTGTGCTCCACGAGGTCCAGCAAGGCGAGAAACTCGGCGGCGTCGAGCTCGTGTGACGGCACGTCCAAGAGCAGAAGTTGCGGTGAATCCAGCAACGCGATGGCCACCATCAATCGCCATTGCATCGCGGGCGTGAGTTCACCAACTCGCAGCGAGCGCGCGTCCCACAAGTCGACAAGACGCAACTGCGCTTCGACGCGCGCCCGTCGGAGCCGTGGAATGAATGGCTCGTGCAAAGCGGCAAAGTGCTCGAGCGCAACCTGAACCGGCACCGGTGGAGGCACCCGTGAATCCGTCGGCACATAGGCGGCAAGCTTCCGCAGTAACGCGGGACTGACTGTCCCGTCGGTATCGCCGAAGCACACCGTACCCTGATCTGGACGCTCGCGCGCACCAATGATGTTCAGGAGCGTCGACTTCCCGGCGCCGGTCGGACCGAGTACGTAGGTCAGCCCGCGCACCAGCGACAGGGAAACGTCGTCCAGCGCGCGCGTCCCGTCGGCGTAGCCCTTCGTCACACGGTTCACGCACAACTGGTGTTTGCGCCGCTCATGGAATGCGTCGAGCGATATCGAGGCTCGCATTAACCGTTCGGTCGGAGCAGGCGTGCGCGTTCCGGTGCGCTGCCCGGAGTCGACAGCGACCGGTCTGCGCTCGCCCGGCGCAGCTCAGACACGATCGCGCTGGTGATATCGATCGCATCATCGGCGTCGATCTCAACGCCACCGGTCGCACGGTCGAGCGCTAGCTGGTAGCCCTGACGGACGCGCACCAAGCGGACCGCCTCGCGGATGCGACGCAGTAACGGGCCACGCAACGCCTCGAGACGCTGCTGAATGACGCCGTCAAGGTTTTCCAGCATCTGCTCCACCAGCAGTTCCCTGGCCCGCAGGTTCAGCTTGCCGGCTTCACGCTCACGCAGCGTGAGTCGCTCTTCGACCTTTACCAGTTCATCGAGCGCCAGTCGGAGCGAATCGGACGCTGCGGTAACCATCGTGCGCGCCTTCGCTTGCTCGAGGGCGAACTCCGATTCCACCGCACCCCGCTCCGGCATGGAATCGAAGACCACACGCGAGTCATAAACGGCGATGCGGGTGGCCGGCATACGTGGCGTGCGCGGAGCCTGCTGGGCAATCACCCAGTCCGGAATGCCCACGACGAGCACGGCAAGACAAAGCAGAGTGGCTCGCATCAGAACCTCGCTCCGATCACAAGTGGCATGAACGTGAGCCACTGCTCGCCGGTACGCGCCGGTGTGCGAACCGCATGCAGTCGGAGTTCAACGAAGAAGTCTCGACTGCCGAGCGCGATGATTTCACCGACGCCGACATTGATGCCCGGCGCCTGGCGCTCAGCAAAGGAATCCGTCGGCCCGTCGCGCCAGTACCAACCCGCCCCGGCCACGCCATACAGCTCGAGCTTGCGCTCGTGTCGGCGGGTGGTGACGTTGGCAATGACCGCACCGAGATGGGTACTCTCGGACGACATGTTGGGTCGCACGTCGCGAAACTGCGCGTACATGCCTTCGAGGGTCAACCCGACCGGCACGCGCGGCGCGCGCAGCCAGAGCGCCCCTTTGAGCGTCACGCTCTCCGCGACGTCACGGCCAAAGGCGCCCGCGGGGATCGCCGTACCAAGGGCGACCGACGGAGCAATGGACCACTGTCCCTGGGCCGGCCTGGCAACGAGGAGCGCTGACGAGAACAACAGCGGGTACACCAACAAACGGGTGAGACGCATACGACCGACTCCGGTGCAATGAGGATGGTACGTCGCGTGCGCAATCGTGGCACGCGACGGTGTCGCGAAGTTCGGGTGCCGCTACGGTGTGCCCGGCGGCAGCGGCGACAGCGGACGCTCAACGCGTCGCGCACCCGGCGTCGGGGCGGTCGGTGCGCTCAGCGACGCGGAACCACCAGATGGTGCCGCGCGCACCACGGACGCATCGTCGCCTGAGTCTGCGTTCAGCAGCATCGGCGTTTTCCCATCCGTCACGATCACCTTCGCGTTCGGACTCCGTGCCAGCTCGCGGAATGCCTCGATCGACTGATACGAAATGATGGACGGGGTCAGGCCCTGCGCGATGATTGCCCAGGCATCGCGAATGCCGGTGGCTTCGATCGTTCGACGCTCCGCTTCCTGTCGTTCGCGATCCAACACGAATCGCATCTGCTCCGAACGCTGCTCCGCTTCCAGCTTTTCCTCGATGGACCGCGCCAAATCGGCGGGTAGCCGAATGCTCTTGAGCAGCACGGTCTCCACTTCGAAGCCGCGAGCGTCGAGCACCGACATCATCTGGTCCTTGATGGCGCGTTCGATGCCGGAGCGCGTTCCGGAGTGCAGATCTTTTGCCATGTAGCGCGACGACACATCGGCGGCCGCCGAGCGGAAGACGGGAATGATGACGTCCTCTTCGTAGCGGAGACCACTCTTCTCCAGGATGCGTGCCACCTGTTCGGGGCGCGCGCGATACAGGATCGAAACCTCCGCCGACACATTCAGACCCTCACGCGTCGGCATTTCGAGGCGCACCTCGCGGTTGACGACGCGGGATGGCACACGCAGCACGGCATTGACGCCGGGAATCAGCAGCTGTGCGCCGGGCTGTAGCGGACCGCTGGCCACGCGCCCGAAGCGCGTCTTGACACCGATTTCGTCCTGGCGAATCGTGGCGCATGCTCCGAGCGGCAGGAGCAGCACGATCCCGAGGGCAGCGCGAAGGGACTGACGCGAGTGCACGCGTGGCGGGAGGGGTAGACGAATGGACATGAGCGACTCACGTCTGATGGTAGCGCGAAGCGCGAGCAGCTTCGCAATGCCACCGCACGAATGCGCGGTAGATGCGAAGGTCTCGCGCAGTCTGGTTGTCCGTACCGGACACCAGAGCCCAACCAATCCGTGCGCACTCGCGAGCGCAGTCTTGACGAATTGATCGCACGGGACACGGCCCGCGGTGCTACTCCCCTTCTCCCGAAAATCTATGTCGGTTCCGCGCCATGTCCAGCGCCCAACAGATCGTTTGTTCAAGTGATCGCCATTGAGCTACCCTACGCTCGCAACACGCATCGACAACGCAATATTTTCCACGATCTGGGCGAACCGCATACTCCGCGCTTCGGTCTCACCATGACCGACATGGGAGCGATTACCGCCTGGGCCTTTCAGCTTAGCTACGCGCTGTTCCAAGTGCCCGCCGGCATGTTCGGCGAGCGATTCGGTGCCCGCATCGCTCGCTTCGTCGCGCTGCTCGGCTGAGCCGTGTCGTCGCTGGCCACGGGCTTCATGCGTGAAGCAGCTGCCACCGCCACACTCATCGGCACGCGCATTCTCCTCGGCCTCGCACCGGCCGCGGTCTTCCCGGTCGCCGCGATGGCCGTCTCGCAGTACGTCGCGGCCGAGCACCGCGTGCGCGCCAATGCGTTCTACATCTCGGCCGCCTCGCTCGGTGCAGCGGTGGCTCCGCTCATGATGGCACCCGTCATGGAGCGATTCGGCTGGCGTGCCGTCTTTCTGCTCAGCGTAGCCGTCGGTGCCGCCACCGCCGCCATCTGGATGTCGCTCATGCCGCGCATACCAACCGCATCGGCCTCGAATCCCGCCCTGACGCTTGCGGCGCTTCGCCGCAGCACGCAGCGACTGGCTTCCGACCCCAGCCTGCAGCAACTCTCCATCGCGTATCTGCTGCACTCGGCCGTGTACTTCGTGTTCGTCTTCTGGTTTTTCCGCTACCTCACGGAGGGACGCGGTTTCACGGTACTCGACAGCGGCCTGTGGGGCAGTATCCCCAACATCGCCGGCTTCGTATTCGCCCCGATCATCGGTGCCATGGCCGACCGCCTCGGGCGCCGCATTGGAGATGGACGGGCGAGGCGGCGCGTCGCGATGGGATGACCGCTCAGCGCGGCCGCGCTGGCGCTCACGGGTGCCGTTGTCCCCGGCGCGCTGCTCACCATCGCTGCGCTCAGCCTGTCCTCGGCATGCCTCAATGGGGCGGAAGCGCCGTTCTTCACGACAGCGACCGTGATCGGCGCATCGAACCCCGGTGCCTCCGCCGGGCTGTTGAACCTGATGGGCAACCTCCGGCGGCGTACTCTCGATCTGGCTCGTGCCGATGATGTCCGACGCGTGGGGCTGGAATGGCACGACCCTATTCTGGGCGGCCGTGGCGGCCGTGGCGGCCCTGCCCTGGCTCAGCGTTGACGCCGAGGACGCCCCGCCGAGAGCGAGCCCGCACGGCGTGGAGACGGCGCGGACCGCATAGTGCCTCGCGTCGCACCGATCGCGGTGCCATACTAGCGCTTTACGGTTCCCTCATGAGGAGGCAGTGTGCGCGACCCGAACGTCCGACGATGGATCTCCCTCGTACCCATGCTGCTGGCGATCGCGCCACTAGGGTTCACGCCCACGACCGTCGCCCACGCCCAAGGCTCGTTGGCGCCGCCAAGCCCCAGCGGCCGGACCGTCACGCCGGTGTTCGAAGGGTGGTACCGTAACAAGGACGGCAGCTACAGCCTGTCCTTCGGCTACTACAATCGGAATACCGTTGAACAGATGGATGTGCCGATTGGCAGCGACAACTTTGTCGCGCCCGGTAGCCCGAATCAGGGACAGCCATCGACGTTTGCAGCGCGTCGGCATTGGGGCGTGTTCGCGGTCGTCGTGCCGGCCGACTTTGGTACGAAGCAGGTCGTGTGGACGGTGAAGGATCGCGGACAAGCTTTTGCCATTGCTGGCAGCCTGAAGCCCGATTGGGAGATCGACGCGATTGAGGGTGAGGCAAGCAGCAACAACACCCCGCCAGCGTTGCGCTTCGCTCCCACCGGCCCGGACGGTCGCGGGCCTCTCGGCGTCACGAGTCATGCACTGCGTACACGAGTCGGCATACCACTCGCCCTCAACGTGACGGTCACCGACGACGGGAACACCAAAGCACCCGTGGATCTGACCTGGTTCAAGCACCAGGGCCTTGGCGACGTGGCCTTCTCCGCACCAACCAACCGCCTCACGCCCACCGGCGGCACGGGCTCCACGACGGCGACGTTCGATCGACCCGGCGAGTATCTCATTCGCGTGCGCGCCAACGATCTCTCGGCGATGACGGCGGGCCACGCGCAGTGCTGCTGGACCAACGGATTTATTCCTGTGACGGTGACCCCATGAACACGCGCATCACGACGCTGGGCCTGCTCACCTTCGCGCTGTCCGGCGGAGCGCTCTCGGCACAAAACCCCTTTGCCGCGCGGCGCCCCCTCACCACGACAGCGGGTGCCTCCGTATCGAGAACGGGCACCCCGCGAGCGGTGACGTTCACGAAGGACGTGGCCCCCATTCTCCAGCAGAAATGTCAGTCGTGTCATCAGCCGGGATCGATCGCGCCGATGTCACTGCTGACCTACGCCGACGCCAAGAAATACTCGCGACGCATTCGCGACAAAGTCTCCGCGCGCCTGATGCCGCCGTGGCACATCGACCGCACGATCGGTGTGCAGCAGTTCAAGAACGACGGCGGTCTAAGCGACGAGCAGCTGGCGACCATCGTGGACTGGGTCGACACCGGCACGCCGATGGGCGATCCGAAAGACATGCCGCCGGCGATCAGCTTCCCCGATCCGAATCGTTGGCAGCTCGCCGAGCAGTTGGGTGTGAAGCCCGATCTGGTGATCCGCTCGAAGCCGTACACGTTGGCGCCGAAGACGCAGGACAAGTGGTTCCGCCCGGTGGTCGAGACCGGTCTCACCGAACCGCGCTGGGTGCGGGCCATCGAAGTCAAACCGGTACGCGCCAATGATCGGAAGATCGTGCATCATGTGCTCGCCTATCTCCTGCAACCCGAGCAGGGCGTCACGGGGCTCGCCAGTTCGGCGCACGATCACCAGATGAACGCCGGGCTGTTCATGGAGTGGGCCGTCGGCAAGACGGGGCAGATCTTTCCCGAGGATGCCGGCAAGTTGATGCTGCCCGGTTCGCAGATTCGTTGGGAAGTGCACATGCACGCCATCGGGGAAGAGATCAAAGACAGTCAGGTCGAGATGGCGGTGTACTTCTATCCCAAGGGTTTCGTGCCGGCCCATCGCACGGTACTCCGGATGTTCGATCTGTCGCGCGATCGTGATCTCGACATCCCCCCCAACGAGAAGACCGTCACACAGAATTTCTATGTAATGCCGGCGCCGGGGCGACTGGAGAACTTTCAGCCGCACATGCACATGCGCGGCAAGGCGATGTCACTCGAAGCGGTCTTCCCCGATGGCCGACGTGAAGTGATCAGCGCCGTCAACAACTTCCAGTGGAACTGGCACATCAACTACGTCTATGCCACCGAGGCCGCGCCGCTGTTGCCCAAGGGTACGACGCTGGTGTTCACCGCCTGGCACGACAATACGGCCGCCAACGTGAATAATCCCGACCCATCGCAGTGGGTGGGCTGGGGTGATCGCACGGTCGACGAGATGGCGCACAACTGGATCGATGTGACCTATCTCGAGCAGGGCGAGTTCGATTCACTCGTAGCGGCGCGCAAAGCGAAGGCCCTCAAGAAACCGGTACCGTAACCGCATGTTCTTTTCTCGATTCAGTACCGCCTGTCTCTGTCTGCTGGCGGCCGCACCGACGATGGCGTGTGCGCAGTCCGCGCGCACGGCGCCGTTCACGACCGCCAGCGGCGAGTGGCCCAGCCACACCGGTGATACGCGCGGCACGCGCTACTCACCGCTGGAGCAAATCACGGCGGCGAACTTCAGCACGCTCGAAGTCGCGTGGCGCTTCAAGACCGATCAGCTGGGTCCGCGACCTGAGTTCAAACTGGAAGGCACGCCGCTGATGGTCGGCAACGTGCTGTATACCACCGCAGGCACACGCCGCGCGGTCGTGGCCCTCGATGCCGTCACCGGTGAGCTGCTGTGGATGCACAGCGAGAACGAAGGCGCACGCGGTGCGGCCGCGCCGCGACCGCTCTCCGGGCGTGGCCTCGCCTATTGGACCGATGGCAAGAGCGCGCGCATCCTGTACGTCACGCCCGGTTACCGTCTTGTTGCGCTCGATGCGCGATCGGGCGCGCGTATCCGCAGCTTCGGCGACAGCGGGGCCGTCGATCTGAAACTGAACATGGATCAGCCGATTCTCCCCGATCTGGAGACGGGTGAGATCGGATACCAGGGCGCACCCACCGTGGCCCGCAATGTGGTCATCATCGGTGCCGCCTTTCGTGAAGGCGGCTCGCCCAAGTCGTATCGCAACAACAAGGGCGACATCCGCGGCTTCGATGTGCGCACCGGCAAGCGGCTGTGGACGTTTCACACCATTCCGCGAAAGGGAGAGTTCGGCTACGACACGTGGCTGTACGGCTCGGCGGAAAACGCCGGCAACACCGGGGTGTGGACGCAGATCACCGCTGACGAAGAACTCGGTCTCGTGTATCTGCCGATCGAATCGCCCACCGGCGATTACTACGGCGGTCATCGACCGGGCGACAACCTGTACGGCGAAAGCCTCGTGTGCGTCGATCTGCTTACCGGCGTGCGCAAGTGGCACTACCAGCTGGTGCGACATCCGATCTGGGATTTCGATCTTGCCGCCGCACCCATCCTCGCCGACATCACGGTGGGTGGGAAAGCGATCAAGAGCGTCGCGTTGCCCACCAAGCAAGGCATCCTGTACATGTTCGATCGGGTCACCGGCAAACCCATCTGGCCGTTCGAAGAGCGCGCGGTCGAGAAGGGCGAGGTGCCGGGCGAGTGGTACGCGCCCACACAGCCCATGCCCACCAAGCCCGCGGCGTACGCGCGCAACGGCGTGCTGACCAGCGATCTCATCGACTTCACGCCAGCGCTCAAGGAAGCGGGACTCGCCGCCGCGTCACGCTTCAAGCTCGGTCCGATTTTCACACCGCCCATTGTGAGCAAGACCGAAGGCCCGCTGGCCACGTTCTCCAATGGCCCCACGAACGGCGGTAGCAACTGGCCCGGTGGCTCGTACGATCCCGAGACACATATGCTCTATCTCTCGGCGACGAACGCGTCGCCGTCCGCCCTCGGACTCGTCGTGCCGGCCAAGGGCGTATCCGACATGGACTACATCCGCGGATTCGCTCCCGGCGCCAGTCGCGGCGGCTTCACCGTGCAGGGATTGCCGCTGCTGAAGCCGCCGTACGGTACGATCACCGCCATCGATCTCAACAAGGGCGACATCGTGTGGCAAGTGCCGCACGGCGAAACACCCGATGCCGTACGCAACCACGAGGCGCTCAAGGGCGTAACGATTCCGCGCACGGGCCAAGCAGGCTCGGTGGGCACGTTGGTCACCAAAACGCTGGTCATCGCCGGTGATCCCGAAGTCACCACGTTGGCGCCACGACCGCGCGGCGCGGTGCTCCGCGCCTACGACAAGGCCACCGGTAAGGAAGTCGGCGGCGTAAACCTGCCGGCCCCGCAGAGTGGATCGCCGATGACATACACCGTGGGCGGCAAGCAGTACATCGTCGTCGCCGTGAGCGGCGGTCCCTACTCCGGCGAGTACATCGCCTTCCGACTGCCTGCGGCAGGCGCACGGTAATGCAGTGGTCTGCGCGCGGTCGTCGTGCCGCTGGTCTGCTTGGCGCGCTCATCGTCATGCCGCTGTGGGCGGGCCTTGCGGCCACTCCCCTCGCCGGCACCGCGTCGCGTGCGCGGCGCACCGAACGGACCACGTGGGATAGTGTCTTCTCCGCCGCGCAGGCGGGCCGCGGCGAAACCACCTACAAACAACTGTGTGCGCGCTGCCATATGGAAACGCTCGCCGGCGGTGACGAGGCCGGCGAACTCACTGGCAGCGCGTTCATGAGCAGTTGGAACGGACAATCGCTCGCCGACCTGCACGAGCGCATTCGCACCACCATGCCCACCGACACCCCCGGCGTGTATACCAGTCAGCAGGTCACCGACGTGATTGCCTACATGCTGCGCTTCAACGGCTTTCCGCCGGGGTCGGTGGAGCTCACGCATACGAACGACGCCCTCAAGAACATTCGCTTCGTCACCGCGAAGCCCTGACATCCGCTATTTCGGTCGCTTCGCTTCCACGATCACCGTGAGCGGGATGTACCACCCCGGCTCGACCGACTTCACCTCGAGACGCCACACACCGGGCTGTGATGGCGTGAACTCGAAATCCGCCGTTTGCCCAGGGCCCATCTCGACATGCGCCGGTCGAACGGTCGCGGCGGCAACCGGCAGGTCAGCGCCGTCCTTCGCCATCGCCCGCCACTGCGCCACCGTGCTGTCGGTCTTGAGGGTGAACGCGATACGCCAATCGGGATGAATGCTCACAATGCGCAGCCGGTGACTCTCTCCGACCGTGAGGCGCAACGGAGCGGGGGACGTACGCCCGTTCACCAGCGCGAACGGGCTTTCGATATGCTTCTCGAGATCCGGCCCACCCCCACCGGCAACGATGAGATGATCGTGCGCGAGATCGCGCGGCCCATCACCCACGATGACCGCGCCGTACATGCCACGGCTGATCTGATGCCGATCGTTGAAATGTGAATGATACGGGTACGTGCCGGAGCGCGGCGGGGTAAACGCCGCGACGAACGTGTCGTTCGGCGCAATCTGCGTGTACACGCGTTGCCCCAAGCCACTCCAATTCGGGACGCCATCCGGAAAGCTTTCGATCTCCAAGCCGTGCCAATGAATCGAGGTGGGCTCGCTGAGGTTGTTCCGCACCACGATGCGCACCGGCTCACCCTTCTGTAGCTCCAAAACGGGACCGGGTAATACCACGGAGTCCTTGGCCGGCGCCACGGTGCCCGACTGCAGCGCAAATCCAAAGGCAGTCGCACCCGTCACCAGCCGCCGCGCCCGTTGTTGCACGAAGAGCCGCAACTCGCGCGCGTTCGCCGGTGACGGCTCCACATAGCCCGGCGCCGGCGTGACTTTGATGCCGACCACGAGCCCGCGCATCGAGTGCCCGGCGGCACTGCCCATCGCACTCCCGGCCCCGTGGCCATCATGCGATGCCGCGGCCGCAACACCCGCTCCGCCCGAATCAATCGGCGATCCAACGACCGACGCGTTCTCGTCGGCGTGAAACGCAAAGTGGCAGTGGAACAGCCAGTTCCCGGGCGTACTCGGCAAGAAGCTGAAGGTGACGGTACCCAACGGCTTGATCAGATCCGTATTGGAGAGATGCTGCGCCGCGCGCGGCACCGGCGTGTCGGTGCGTCCCGTCCCGTTCGCCTCGATTTGATAGAAGAAGCCGTGCAGGTGCAGGGGATGATGCAGCGCAGTCGCATTGATGACGCGAAAGCGTGTCGAGTCACCTTGGCGCAGCGTCATCGTCTCACTGTGAGGCCAGCCTTGTCCGTTGATCACCGACACGACCTCGAACGGTCTCCCATTGTCGTAGTCGAGAAACCATTCGCTGATCACCAGAATGTGATCAGGCATGGCGGCTCCGGGCTCGTCGACGACGATGGCACCGCTAAGCTGGCTATCCTTCCAGTACCGATCGGCCGCTGTGGTGCCGGCAAAGGCCCCCCAATACGCGTAGGTGCCGGCCACGTTGAGGGAATAGCGCACCTCACGCGTGGCACCCGGCGCGAGCTGCAGCGTATCGTCGCCGCCCACACCCGCGCGGAGATCACCGATCACCAGCGCCGAATCGGTGCGATTGCGCAGGGTGAGCAGCACGGTTGTACCGCGTGGCACGCGTACGAGCGGTCCCGGCACAAGCGGCGGCTTGCCACGCTCGGCAAAGGCGAGGATCGAGAGCGCCGGCGCCTCGGTACCCTCCGGAGCCCACGCGCTTTCCACGATCTCGAGATCGAGGCGTAGCGTCGTTCCCGTCATTCGTCCCGCCGACGCACGATTCTGATGGACGACGGCACGCATCGCTCCCGCGCTGGGCTTTGGGAGGGGCACCCGCGGCAGCGCGGCGAGCAGCTGGGCATTAAGCACAACGCCAACAACGGCGGAGATCACGAAGGTCATACGCGTACCTCGGTAAAGTGAGGACAGCGGGACGACACACACCGGACACAACCTATTCCGGTCGATACGGGGCCTTCAGCTTCATCGCGATGCCAACCGAGCCAGGCTTCGTCGCCTCGTCCGGAGAATCTACGTGATTCCCTGCGAACGTGGCGCTCGCCATCTTTCCAGCATGACGCCTTCGCCCTCGCTTCGCGTGTTCATGCTCGGCGCCACCGGCACGATCGGTCGGGCCACCGTGCGTGCGCTGGTGCGTCAGGGGCATGAGGTCGTCTGTTTCGGCCGGGCCAGTCGCGTCGGTCGTGCCTCCATCGCACCGTCCGCGCCCGAACCTGGCGTGACCGTGCGGGTGGGTGATGTCAGCGACGCCGCGTCGATCACACGCGATGGCTTCAAGGGCGAGCCGTTCGACGTCGTCGTCTCCTGCATGGCGTCCAGAACGGGAACGCCCCGGGATGCGTGGGCGATCGATCATCAGGCACACCTCAACGTGCTGCAGGCTGCCCAGACCGCCGGCGTGCCGCACATGGTGTTGCTCTCCGCCATCTGCGTACAGAAGCCGCTGCTGGCCTTCCAGGAGGCCAAGTTGGCCTTCGAACGGACCCTCATCGATTCAGGGCTCACCTGGTCGATCGTGCGTCCCACGGCGTTTTTCAAGTCACTGTCCGGCCAGGTGGAGCGCGTACAAAAGGGCAAGCCGTTCCTCGTTTTCGGCGACGGCACGCTCACGTCATGCAAGCCAATCAGCGACGACGATCTCGCCGAGTTTCTCGCCAGCTGTGTGACCGACACGACGCGACACAATCGCGTGCTGCCGATTGGTGGTCCCGGCAATGCCCAGACGCCGCGTCAGCAGGGCGAACAGCTGTTCGCGCTTCTCGGGCGCGAGCCCCGATTCAAGCAGATCCCCGTGGCGCTGCTCGATGTGATCATCGCGGTGCTCGGCGCGCTCGGGCGGGTGGTTCCGCCGCTCGCCGATAAGGCACAACTGGCGCGTATCGGCCGCTACTACGCCACCGAGTCGATGCTCGTCTGGGACGACGCGGCCCAGCGGTACGACGCGTCCGCGACGCCGTCGACGGGACAAGACACGCTGGTGGACTTCTTCGCCAAGCGACTGCGCGGCGACGCGACCGACGATCGTGGCGAGCACGCGGTGTTCCAGTGAGGGGCGCACCGACCACCACGCGCGTGAATACCGCCGAGTGGCGGATGTCGTTGCTCGACGTGATCATGCGCACGGGGCTGATCCTCGGTGTGGTGGTCTGCGTGCCGAGCGTGATCATGGCGATGCGCGCCGGGCTGACCGGCGTGATTGTGATCGACGTGCTCGCGATCGTCGTACTCGCCGCGTTGATCGTCTTGAAGCGACTGCCGTTCACCGTGCGCGCCGCGGTGTTTTGCCTGATTCTGTATGCGCTCGGCACCGGATTGCTCGTCTGGGTCGGACTGCGGAGTCAGATCTTCCTCCTCGGTTTTTCGATTCTCACGGCGCTGCTGCTGGGCACGAGGGCGGGGTTGGCCGCCGCCGTGCTCAGCACGGCTACGCTGTTCCTGGTCGGGCTCTGGGGATGGGCGGGGCCGGCGATGCTCATGCCCCCGCAGTCCACGGGCGTCGGCTTTTGGATCACGATCACCTTGAACTTCGCGCTGATCGCCACGCTGCTTATTCTGGCCATCGGCGTGGTGATCTCCGCCATGGAAGCTGCGCTGCGGCAGGAGATTCTCGCGCGTTCGTCGTTCGAACACCAACGCGCGGTGCTGCGCACGCTGATCGACGCAATGCCCGATGTCGTATTCACCAAAGATCTCAACGGTCGCTTTGTCCTCGCGAATCGCGCCGCCTGCGAGCAGTTCGGCAAAGAGCGTGAGGAGCAACTCGTCGGTCTTTCCGCCCGCGATATTTATCCTGCGGAGTTTGCCGCCCAGCGCGACGCAGAGGACGCGCGCGTCTTCGCCGGCGACCCGCACCTCAACATCGAGGCATTCCGCATTCGACCCGATGGTACCGTGCGTTGGTTCTTGGTGATCAAGGCGCCCTTGCGCAACGCGCAGGGGGAGCTCACGGGGCTAGTCGGCATCAGCCGCGACGTGACCGACCGTAAACTGGCCGAGGTACAGCGCGATCAGCTGCAGCAGGAATTGCTGCAGTCGCAGAAGATGGAGGCCGTCGGCCAGCTTGCCGGCGGCATCGCGCACGACTTCAATAATCTGCTCACGATCATCACCGGACACAGCGGACTGCTGCTGTCACTGCCGGAGATTTCGCCGGATGTGCAGGAGTCGGTCAAAGAGATCGCCGATGCCGCCGATCGCGCCGCTGCCCTCACGCGACAGCTGCTGGCGTTCAGCCGTCAGGCGATGACGCAGCCGGAAGTGCTCGACGTGAATGCGGTGGTCGTCGACACCTCGAAGCTGTTGCGGCGCCTCATCGGCGAAGACATATCGCTCAACACGACGCTGGATTCGCAGGTACACGCGGTTCGCGCCGATCCCAGCCAGCTGAATCAGATCCTCATGAACCTGGCGCTGAACGCGCGCGACGCCATGCCGACTGGGGGTACACTCAGCATAGAAACGGGCAACGTCGAGATCGACCACACCGTCACGTCGATGCATCTGAGCGTGGCGCCAGGGCCGTATGTCATGCTGCGCATGAGTGACAGTGGAACCGGGATGAATCCGGACGTATTGTCACGCATCTTCGAGCCGTTCTATACGACCAAGGGCGTGGGGAAAGGCACGGGCCTCGGCTTGTCGATGGTGTTCGGCATCGTCCAGCAGAGCGGCGGTGGCATTCATGTGCACAGCGCGCCGGGACAGGGATCCACGTTCCGGATCTACCTGCCAGCCGTGCCCATGCCGAAGTCCACGGTGATCGAAGATACGGGAAGCCGAACGCGCGGAGGCACCGAAACGATTCTGTTGGTGGAAGACGACCGCGGCGTTCGCGCGCTCGCCCTGCGCGCCTTGCAGGGGCTGGGATACGATGTGCTCACCGCGAATGACGGGCTCGACGCACTGCAGGTCGCGTCGTCCACCGACAAACGCATCGCGCTGCTCGTCACGGACGTCGTCATGCCGAATCTGAGCGGCCCCGCGTTGGCCGAACAGTTGCGCGAGCGTTTACCGCAGGTCGCGGTGTTGTACGTCAGCGGATACACCGACGACGCGGTCCTTCGGCACGGTCTGCTGCAGGCCGAGGTCGACTTCCTGCAGAAGCCCTTCACCGCGTCCGCGCTCGCGCGTAAGGTGCGCAGCGTACTCGACGAGCACGCATCGGACGGCATCGCGCGGTGAGCAACCGTTCAGCGCAGCCCGCGCACGAACTGTAGATACGCTGTCTTCTGCGCGGCGACGGCGGCGGCCGGTCCGAAGCACTGGACGAACAACGTGCCACGGGGGGTTTCGACGACGACGGCGATCAGCGTGTGCCCAGGGCGCGCCGCCTCGGCCGACGAGCCCGCACCCATACCGCGCGCATACGTGCCACTGTACTCAGCGATCGTCAGCGGGAACGCGCCGGTTGTTTCGTGTCGCACCGTTTCCGCCACTGGACCGCCCGCTGGATTGCTGAACTGGCTCTTCCAACGGTCCAGATTCGCCTGCGGCGGTCCCCCCTGCCCCGGGCCGAAGAAATACACGACGACCTCCACCGGAATCGCACCGCCGCTCGCCGGCACGCGATACTCAGCCAGCCGCATACTCGACGAGGGCGTCGCAGCAACCCAACCGGTTGGCACCGTCGTGCGGTAGTCGAGGAACGTGGCCTGCGCCTGACTCGACACGACAGGCGTGACCAGCATCAGCAGGCTGGCAGCGAAAGGGATAAGGCGCAATCCGTTCATCGGCGAGGGGGCGAGAGAGAAGGGCGACCGGTACAACGTACGCCGCGCTGTGGGGTGAAGCAAAAACGCGGCGGCCACGTAGTGTCCTGTATCGCCGCGCGCGACGCCCTCTCATTCCGAGCCATACCGTGACCCTGCTCCTCAACATCCTGTGGTTCATTTTTGGCGGCGGCCTCGTGGCCGGCATCGCCTGGATGCTCCTCGGACTGCTGCTGGCCATCACCGTAGTCGGCATTCCGTTCGCCATCGCGGCATTCCGCATCGCCGGCTTCGCCGCATGGCCCTTCGGGCGCACGCTCGTCGACGCGCGGACCGTGGGTGAGGAGCCGATCGTCGGCGCGGGCCTGGCGAATCTCCTGTGGATCGTTTTCGCCGGCATCTGGCTCTGGATCTCACACGTGCTGGCCGGCATCGCGTACTGCGTCACCATCATCGGCATTCCGTTCGGATTCGCGCACTTCCGGCTCGCCGCCATATCGTTCGCACCGCTCGGCAAGCGCGCGATCGACCTGCCGTAAGTCAGTTGCAGTCCGCCATGATCGTCGGGTAGCGGCTACCGGCGGGGACTTGCATCTTCCGCCGGTCCGACGCACCTGCCGGCCAGGAATCCCCGCGACCCACGCCATGTCGACCACGCGCCGCGAAGCCCTCGCGCAACTCAGCGCCATGCTGGCCATGCCGCTGGTTGGCTGGCCCGTGCGCGCCGATGATCCGCTCGCCGGCACCATCGCCCAGTATCAGGCCGGCCGCCTTCGCGGTGACTTCTCCGCCGTCGAGGTCACGACCGAAGCGCTGACACGGTGTCGCGCCTGGAACGGTGCGCTGCGCGCGATCGATCAACTCGCCACCACCGCACGCGATGAAGCCCGGGCCTCGGATGCGCGCGCAAAGCGCGGCGCCCTTATCGGGCCACTCGATGGTGTCCCCCTGTTCGCGAAATCGATCTACGACATGCAAGGCATGCCCACCACCGCGTCGAGCGCCGAGTGGGTGCGGCTGTTTCCAGAGGCGGTCACGCGCGACGCCCTCGAAGTGAAGCGATTGCGCGCGGCCGGTGCCGTCCTGCTCGGGAAGACCGCCGCCGACGACTTCGCCTATCGTGGCAACGGGACCAGCTCACTCACCGGACAGGTGCGCAATCCTCACGATCGCGGCGGCCTGCGTACGCCCGGTGGCTCGAGCGCCGGATCGGCCGTCGTCGTGGCCTGCGGGATGGCATTCGCCGCGCTCGGCACCGACGACGGTGGCTCCAATCGCATTCCGGCGCAGTTCACCGGCGTCGTCGGTATGAAGCCCTCGTTCGGTCTGGTACCGCGCACGGGCGTCATTCCCACCTGGCCGTATCTCGACACGCACGGGCCCCTCGCGCGATCGGTGCAGGACGCCGCACTCATGCTCGATGCGATCGCCGGCCCCGATACGTCGGATGGCCTCGTCGATCGCACCCTCTATGCGCGCGGACTGCTTGGCGCGCTCCGTGACGATGCACTGGTGGGCGCGCGATTGGGGCTCGTGGAGTTTCACGTACCGCGCGCGCAGATGACCGCCGAAGCGCTGGCCGTCTTCGACCGCGCCGTAGCCGACTGCGCAAGCGCGGGGGCGATCATCGAACCGTTCGTGCCGTCGGTGCACCGTGCCGATGTGCGCGAACAATTCGCCGCCGCTGCGAAGGCACGTGGTGACGTGGCGCCAAACCACAACGCGCCCGCGCCAACCGCCAACGCGCTGTGGCGCTACTTCGCCGGGCAAGGCGGGAACGCCACGCGAAACGCAGAGCTCTACGTGAAGCGCGGTCTCGCCGCCTTTCGCGCCTTCTACGATGTCCTCCCCGCGGAGTGGGACGCCATGCACGTGCTGATTACCCAGCCGTACGAGGCAGACGCCGCGAGTCAGTCGTTCGCCCGGTCGCGCGAAACGATCGTGACCGGGTTGGCCGCGTCGTTCCGTGCGAAGGGCATCGATGCCATGGTCTATCCCACGATGCCGTTCGGCGCGCCTGCCGCCACCGATCCGTGGCCGGATGTGCGCACCACCCTCGGCTACGGCAATTGGCTCGGACTGCCCGAGGTCTCCGTGCCAGCGGGATACGGCGCGAACGGCATGCCAGCGGGCAACCTGTCCTTCGTGGGCCTTCCCGGCAGCGATGCAAAACTGTTGGCGATGGCGCACGCCTACGAACAGCGTTCCCGTCGGTTCGTCGCACCGCCAATACCGCGTCGCGGTGGATAATCCACGGGCATTGTCCCATCGCCGCGTACCCAGCGTGCGCGCCACGCGCTCTCAATCTCACGCTCACTCCTCGACCCATGCCCGCACGTCTCACCCAGCTGTTTCTCGTACTTGCGCTTGGCGGATGCGCGACGGCCACGGCGAGATCGCCTGGCCCATCGACCGCCACGAGCGCGGCCGTCATGGCGGTGGTCGACTCGGCACTCCGGCACATCAACAGCGGCGACCTGATCGCCCTTTCCGACCTCATGATCCCCGAAGCGCAGGTCTTCCCCGCGCAGGATCGGGCCGGTCGCGGCGGCACCTACACCGTCCGTACCGTGGCAGCCCAGCGCGCCACCGGCAAACGGGCCCCCATTATCGAGCGCGGCTACGACCCCATCGTGCACGTCGCCGGCACCATCGCGTCGGTGTGGATGCCCTATGACTTGTGGGCCGAAGGCAAGTGGTCGCACTGCGGCATCGACCTGCTCACGCTGGTGCAGGTCAGTGCCACGTGGCGCATCGCGAATTTCACGTACACCATTGAGCAGCCGCCAGCCTGCCAGATGCATCCGGACGGACCGCCACCGGGCTACGCGCCACCGCCTCGTCGGTAATCGCCTCTGTGGTGCGCCCGTCGTCCCGCTTACTTCTCCATCCACCGCACCTTGAGCGCCGCGTACGCCGCCAGCCGCGTACGCGCCGCCTGTACCATCACCGCCGTCGCCGGCGCGTCGCTGTCCTGCAACGCGTCGATCACCGGTTGGTGCGACGTGGCCACGCCACCGAACGCATCCTGACCCGCAAGCGCCGTACGCCCGCCTGTGCGGGCCTCGGCGGCCAGCGTCTGCGCCTCGAGCATGGCGTCGTACAACGCCACTGACAGATCGTGCTGCTGCTTGAGCGCCGCCACGGGCGTCTTCACGCGAGGATCCATGCGCACCGTGAAGGTCTGTGACTGCACCGCGCCATCCACCGTGAGCCGCGCCGTATACACACCCGGCAGCACCCACGGCCCCTCGGGCTCACACTTCGTGTTATACGGTGTGCCCGAGATCGGCAGCGAGCACTCGGTGCTCGGCCGCGCGTAGTGCAGATCCCACGTGAAGCGCTGCAGTCCCTGTTTGACACTCGGCGCCACCGCAGGGCGGAACCAGTACCGCGGCCAGTTGCCGGCGTCGGCCGGCGCGGGCGTGGCGTCCGTGCTCGCTAACGTGCGCAACACGCGACCGGTCGCATTGAGAATCTCGAGCCTCACCGACTGCGCATCACGCGACAAGTAGTAGTCGATCATCGCACCATCAGGCGGATTCTCCGCCCGCGGTTCATCCGGCGGCACCGGCGTATCGGTATACATCGAGTAACGCACACGCGTAGCGACCGCCGGCTTGAACAACGTGGCTGGCGCACTCGCCACGGCGTCGCGCCACTGCCGCAGCGCCGTGGTGTTATCCAGAATCCAGAAGCCACGGCCGTGCGTGGCCACCGCGATATCGTCGTCCTTGATGACCAGATCGCGAATGGAAATCGCCGGCATGTTGCCGCGCAACGAATGCCAGTGATCGCCGTCGTCGAGCGAGAACCACACCTGCGTTTCGCTGCCCGCGTACAGCAGCCCGCGCCGCTTCGGATCTTCGCGCACCACATTGATCGGCGCGTCGGTCGCAATGCCGCTCACGATCTCCGTCCACGTGGCGCCCCCGTCGCGCGTGCGATAGATGTGCGGTCGTAAATCGTCAAGGCGCAGCGTGTTCACCGCGGCGTACGCGGTGGTCGCGCTGAAGTGCGAGGCGTCCATGATCGACACCTTCCACCAGGCCCCGATCTGCGGCGGCGTCACGTTGCGCCACGTCGTACCACCGTTGCGCGTCACGTGAATGAGGCCGTCGTCGGTTCCCGCCCACACGGTGTTCGAATCCACGTAGCTGGGTGCAATCGTGTACACCACGCCGCGTCGCGTCGGCTTGGCGGCCGGCGTGTTGACATACACGCCCACGCTGGCCGGCACCTCCCACGTTTCGCGGGACAGGTCCTCGCTGAGCCGCTTCCACGTAGTGCCACCGTTCACCGTGCTCCACACCACGTTTGTGCCGTAGTACAGCTTGCGCGGATTAATCGGCGAAAACAGAATCGGCATCGTGCGGATACCGCGGAAATAGTCAGGCCCGCTACCCGCCGCGCCTCGCGTGCGGCCGATGCTGGGACTCACGTTCTGCGTCTGTCCCGTGCGACGATCAAAGCGCGACACCGTGCCGCCATACACGATATCCGGGTTGAGCGGATCGGGTGCCACGTAGCTGTACTCGCTCGCCCCCACCGGACGCCAGTCGCGATACGTGATGCTGCCGTCGTCGCCGCGACTGCTCACGCAGGCCGAGCCGGATTCCTGCTGGCCACCACACACGCGGTACGGCCACGCATTGTCGGCCGTCACGTGATAGAACTGCGCCGTGCCCTGATTGTACCACGAGCTCCACGTCTCGCCGTCGTTCACCGTAATCACCGCGCCTTGGTCGGCGACCAACAACATCGTGCTTGGCACGAGCGGGTTGATCCACAGCCGCTGGTAGTCGTCACCGCCCGGTGCGCCGCGAAACGCGGTCCACGTGACGCCGGCGTCGGTGCTCTTCCATGCCACCACGTTCATCGAGTACAGCGTATTCGGATCACGCGGGTCGACCGTGACCGCCGCGAAGTCGTCGCCACGTCCGAAAATGCGGTTGTCGGTGGTGGTCCGCGTCCACGTCGCGCCGGCATCATCACTGCGAAAGAGCCCGCTCTTCGCGCCGGCTGTGGCCGTCACATAAATGCGCTGCGGGTCGCTGGGACTGATGCCGATACCCAATCGACCGAGTCCATCCGCGGTGGTGGGCAGTCCGCCGGCGAGTTGCGTCCACGTGGCGCCGCCGTCGGTGCTCTTGAACAGTCCCGAGTTCGGTCCACTCCACGCCGCGTTCTCCCACGGTCCCTGCCTCGCCTCCCAGAGCACCGCGTACACCGTGTTCGGATCGTTCGGCGACAGCACCACATCGGCCCCGCCCGTATTCTCGTCCTTGTACAGCACGCGCTCGAACGACTGCCCGCCGTTCACCGAGCGATAGATGCCGCGTTCGTCGTTCGGACCGTACGGATGCCCCAGCACTGCCACGAACAACCGCTCAGGGTTGGTCGGGTCGATCGCGATACGCGGAATCTGCTGCCCGTCACGGAGCCCCAGATGCGCCCAGGAGCGACCGGCATCGTTTGACCGATACATCCCATTGCCGGTGCTCAGATCGGGGCGCTGGAGGCCTTCGCCGCTCCCTACGTACACGATGCTGGGATTCGACGGCGCCACTTCAACCGCACCCACCGAGCCGGTGTTCTGCGCATCGAAGATCGGGTTCCACGTGCGACCGGCGTCGTTGGTCTTCCATACGCCGCCGTTGGTGGCCGCCATGTAGAACACATTCGGCTGCGATGGCACCCCCACGGCGCTCTTCGTGCGGCCGGCGCGGAAGGGGCCGATGTGGCGCCAGCGCGGCCCCTGCACCGCCCCGCTCGGGAATGTGCTCTGGGCGTCAACGCCGCGCGCGACGACCAGCATCGGGAGGGCGGAGGCGACCAAGGTCGCCGAAAGAATCAACCGACGGGAGCAACGCACGGGCATCTCGGGAAGGGAGCGGTGAGGGAACGTCGCAGCTGTTCTGCTACCGGACGCGCTGCGGCCGCGACGAATTGCGCATCATGAATCTGTGGGCCGGCATGGACGCCCCCACGGCGGCCTGATCGCCCTATTTGGCCGGGTGCGCGCGAAAAAACTCCTGCATTTTTGCGTGCACCAACGCCGATTGCTCCATGTGCGGCAGGTGGCCCGCGGAGTCCACGGGAAAGAACTCGAGCTGTGGCATGTTCGACCGCGCCACGTCCGACAGCGCGATCGGTACGGTCTGATCCTGCTTCCCCCACACCAGCAGCACGGGGACGCCGGTCTTCGCGGCACGGGCGAACAGCGCACCGAAATCGGTGCGGCTCATCGTCACGGCACTGCGCAGCAGCGCGCGTCCGAACCCGTCATAACGCATCTGCGGCCGGTACTGATCGGCCCACCCCGGAAATTGCTCCGGGTGCAGAAAATCCGACGCCTGCCCATCGGCCATGCCCGGCACCTGCGTGGTTTGCCACACCCACGGGCCAACGACCGGCCACGATAGCACCCCCGGAACCGCGGGCGACGAACTCGCCGGATCGATCATCGTGAAGGTGCGCACGCGTGCGGCGTGTTCCGCCACATAGTGCGACGTCACGAACCCGCCAAACGACAGTCCAACGAGGTCGATCGGCTGTGTGATGCGCAGCGAATCCAGCAACTCATCGAGCTGCGCGTCGTACATCGCCCCGTCGTAGGCCGCGTCGGGGCGGTCTGACCATCCGCGTCCGAACAGGTCGTAACGAATCACGCGATAGCCGGCCGCACTGAGCGCGGTGCTGGTGGAATCCCAGATGTACGACGGCACCGAGAAGCCGTGCACCAGCACGACCACCCGTCCGGTATCGGGGCCGGTGATGTCGTAGTGCGTCACCCCGCCAGAAAGCGCCACGAACTGGCCGGGCACGCCCGTCCGCGCCGCCGCATTCAGCGGTCCCTTCTCTGGGTTCTTCCAAGCGCCGTAGCCGGCCAGCGCCACCATCAACAGCACGAGCGCAAGCAGAGTGGAGCGAGCGAGACGACGCATGGCGGACAGGACTGAGAGGAGACGACGAGCGGATGCGGGAATATCGCGCCCGCTGGCGGCACGGTCCACTACGATGACAAGTTGGCAGATGCCGCAAACCCTCAAGTTGCGCGAGCGTCAGGTCTTGACGATGATGGCCGAAGGTCTGTCTGCCCCGGCCATCGCACAGCGCCTGTCGCTCTCGGCAGAGACGGTGCGCTGGTATATCAAGCAGCTCTATGCCGCCCTCGAGGTGTCATCGCGTGCCGAAGCCATTCGGGTGGCCATGACCCGAGGTCTGCTCGATGCGCCGGTTCAGCCGGCCGCGACGGCACCCGTGGCGCGATCAGAGATTCGCTACGCCAACAATGCCGGCGTTCATATTGCGTATCAAATCGTCGGCAGCGGTCCGGTCACGCTGCTGTTCATGCATGGCTTTGTGTCGCACCTCGATCTCGCTTGGGAGCAGCCGGAATACGCCGCCTTCTTCGAGCAGCTCGGGCGCGTAGCGCGCGTGATCCTGTTCGACAAGCGCGGGGTCGGTGTGTCCGATCGCCAAGACGGTCCAGCCACGATCGAACAAACCGTGGCCGATGCGCGATGCGTGCTCGATGCCGCCGGTGCATCGCATGCGTTCATCATGGGCACCTCGGAAGGCGGCGCCGCCGCCGTACTCCTCGCGTCGATGTATCCGGAGCGCGTGCACGGACTCATCTTGTTCGGTGTCTCGCCGTTCATTGGTGGTCACGGCACCGAGTTTCCATGGACCTCGAACGGCGACACGCAGTACCCGCTGCTCGCGCCGGTGCCGCAGCGCTGGGGCGAGACGTGGTCGCTCGACCGCTTCGCGCCGTCGCGCGCCGATCAGCTCGACTTCCGTGACTGGTGGTCTCGTCTGCTACGTGCCGCCACCAGTCCGTCCGTGATCGAAAAGGTATTGGCCAACGCCCGCGCGGTGGACATCCGCGCACTGCTGCCATCGATGACCACGCGCACACTCATCATCCATCGGATAGGTGATCGCCTCGTACCTCTGGCGGCGGGACGCTACTTCGCCGCACGGATGCCGCACGCGCGCATGGTCGAACTGCCGGGTGACGACCACGTGTACTTCATCGACAGTGACGCGCTCGCGCGCACGGTGACCGCCTACCTGCAGCAACCCGATGCCGCCACGGATGTGCGTACGTGGATCGCCATCATCCTGTGCATGACCGGCAGCGGCTCACGACTCGACGAGACCAAGCGCACGATGCTGTCGGCCCATGGGGCGCGCTTTGTGCGGCACTCGGACAGCACGTGGACGGCACTGTTTGACAGCCCCAGCACCGCGCTCCGCTGCGCGCGTGCGCTGCGCGCCCTTGGCGCTGGAAACGTCGGCGCGATGTCGCTGCACGTCGGCGCGTGCTCGGTCGCCGAGGGCGTGCCCGTGGGGGCCGCCTACAGCCGGGCGGTCGAGGCCGCGCTCGCGACAGGCCCCGGTCACATCGTCCTCACCGGCATGCTGCGCGACATCCTCGCCGGGGCGGATGTATCCGTGGCCGTGCACGCCCTGGCGTCCGGCGACCGTGACGCCCCGCCCTCTGCTATCTGGGCGCTGGTGGACTGACGGGGCACCCGCACCACCCGAAAGTCACCACCCATTCAGGTGGTGCGGACCACCCGGTCGGGTCGCGACGTTCTGGCGCACACGGCTCACCCGCGAGCCCTCACCGCGAGAACCCTATGCGATTCCCCACCTCAGTCCGAGCGTTCCTCATGATCAGTGCCACCAGCGCCGCCGTCGCCTGCAGCGACGACGCCACCGCCCCGGACCCGAGCGGCCCCGTCACCATTGCCATCGCGCAATCCCTTACGGGCCAAACCACGTCGGCCGGCGCGTTCACGATGACCGGTTCCCGCGCCGACAGCGGCAGCACCACCGAAGTCCTGACCTTCGGCGGGCCGCTCACCCAGTCGCCCGTGCCCCTGACGTACGTGCGCACCCTCACGGGCAAGCAAGGCTCACTCACCGTACGCGGCAGTGCGACGCTCACCTTCAGCAGCCAGACCGCCGCCACGCTCGCCGGCACCTGGACGGTCGAGAAGGGCACCGGCACCTACGCAAATACGACGGGAACGGGGACGATCACCGGCTCCGCCAACTTCGGTGCAACGCCGCCGACCGGCACGCTCACCTACACCGGACGACTCGACCGCTGAGTGACGCGACTTCCGCGCGAGCTACTTGCCGAGCTTCGCGCGGAAGAACGCAATCGTCTTGGGCCACGCAGCCACAGCGGCCGCGGCGTTCGGTGCATTCCCATCCTGTCCGCGCAGGAATCCGTGTCCGGCACCGTCGAAGATGTGCGACTCGTACGACTTACC
This sequence comes from Gemmatimonas sp., assembly GCF_031426495.1. NCBI lineage: Bacteria > Pseudomonadati > Gemmatimonadota > Gemmatimonadia > Gemmatimonadales > Gemmatimonadaceae > Gemmatimonas > Gemmatimonas sp. The sequence goes on from NZ_JANPLK010000049.1 coordinate 224,533, forward strand.
GAGCGCCTTCATCGTGGAATCGGTGGCCGGGATCGTCGCGTTGATCCGCGCATCGTTGCCACCGTACAGGCCGAGTACCGGCGCCTTGATCGCGACCATCTGATCGGCCGGCGGCGGCGAGCCGTAGTACACCACCGACGCGCCGAGTCCCGGCGCGGTCGTGGCATGCAGGAACGACCGTCCGCCGCCCCAGCAGAAGCCCACGATCCCGTACTTCGGCAACGCCGCCGGCAACGACATGCCGTACTTCGCCACGGCATCCAGAATGCGCGTGCCGACTTCCGGCGTCACCTGCCCGATCGCCGCGCGCCCCTGATCGGGAGCCGGGTCGGCCTTCAAATCGCCCGTGCGGAACATCGTGGTGAGATCCGGTGCGATACCGATGAATCCGTCGGCAGCCAACTGGTCGGCCACCGAACGCGTCCACGTGTTGATGCCGGTGTTCTCGTGCAGCGCAATCACCACCGGCGCCTTGTCCTTGCGCTCGGGATACACGACCCACGCCATCACACTGTCGGTGGCGTTGACCTTGATCGCCACCCACTCGGCGTGACGCGGCGACGCCGCGAGGCGCGCGCCCGCCGTGCCGGCCGACGCGGGAATACCCCCGGCCTGCTGCGGCAATAGGCGCGACGTCGCCCTACCGTCGCGCACGGACGACAGATCGTGACTGGCGTGCTCGTCCGCAGCTCCCGTCGGCGCCGCGGACGTTGCCGCCGTGGCAGGGCGGGCCCGTCCGGCCACGAAGCCGGATCCGGCGAGAACGATAGCGGCCGTGAGGCCAAGAATCATGCGCATAGTGGCTCGAAGGGAAAGTGAGTCTGACCGCTTCGATCCCGGGCAGGATGCCGAAGCAAGGGCTGCGCCAAGCTACGAGACCGGACGTTGGCCGACCAGACCGATCGAGAGTAGGTTGCAGCCATGGTGCGAGAATCCGCACAACCAGTGAGCGTTGCGGCACCACGTTGGCGCTCACTCCCATGACCCTGAGGTGCACGATGCGCGCGCTCTCTCGCTCTGCACTGCTGCTGGTTGCCCTGACCGTGCCTGCCGTGGCGCGGGCCCAGGGCGTAACCGTGCAGAGTGTTGCCGACGTTCGCCTTTCGGGGGCGCTCGGCGTCGCGGCCAACATTGCCGCAAAGCTCGGTGGCGGCAGCATGCACGACATTGCCACCACCACCTACGTGTCGGGCCATCGCCTACGCACGGAGTCGGCGGCGAGCGCGTCGATCATCGATGCCGATGCCGGCCGGATCACGACGATCGACCACAAACAGAAGTCGTACACGTCGATGACCTTCGCCGAGATGTCGGCCGCCATGAAGGAAGCCGCGCAATCGGCCAAGGAGTCGTCGTCCAAGGAGAAGGCCAAGGGAAAGGCGAAGGATTCACCGTCGGACGATTCGGTCACATTCAAGTACAAGGTGGCGGTCGACCGCCCCGGTCAGCGGGAGAAGGTGTCCGGCTACGACGCGGAACGCGTGTTCATCACGGTGACCGTCGAAGCGCAGGTGGCATCGGAGGGTAAGCAGGATCAGTCGGTCGGCAACCTGGTGTTTTTACTCGACCAGTGGATCTCGAAGGACGCCCCGCAGATCGCCGCACTCCGCGAATTCCAGCGCGCCTATGCTCAGAAGATGGGGCAGGAATTCCGCGCTCAGGTGCAGGGACTGCAGAGTGTCTTTGCCAATGATCCGCGTATGAAGAACGGATTCGAGGCCGCGGCGAAAGAGTTGGCGAAGGTTCCCGGTATCGCCCTGAAGAGTGCGACATACGTGTCCCTGTTGCCGGTCGACATGGAGTACGATCGTTCGCTCACGCTCGGCGACGGCGCCACGGCGGCCAAGGAAAGTGCGGCGAAGAAAGACGAGAAGCCGTCGGGCGGCGGTTTCCGCGGCATGATGGGCGCGATGAAGGCCGCGGCCGAGAACGCCGCCAAGCAATCGGACAAGCAGAAGTCGGCACCGCCCAAGCAGTCGCTGCTCATGACGGTGACCGACGAGGTGAAGAGCATTACGCGCGGCGCGGTATCCGCCGAGATGTTTTCGCCGCCGGCCGATTACAAGGAAGTCAAGCGGCAGTAGGATGCTCCCCTAAGGCGCCCGCTTCTCCACGTCAGACAGGAACGCGCGCACGGCGGCGATGTATTCCACCGGTTTCTCACGCATCGCCGCGTGCGCAGCGCCCGGAATCACGACCAGCCGTGCGTCGCGCATGGTCTTCCTGAACTCTTCGAGCGTCGTCGGACGCGCTTCGTCGAATTCGCCGGCAATGAATAGCGACGGCGTGGTGATCTCATCCATGTCGGCGGCACGCGTCCACGCTCTGAGTGAGCCGGTCGAGAGAAACTCCGTCGGGCCCCACATCTGACGGTAGATCGTGTCGTTCGATGCCACCCCTTCGCAGCGGGCAATCGTTGGCGTCGGTAACCGGCGCACGTGACGCGCGTAGAACGAATCCGTCGCCGCCTTGTAGGCGGGCGAATCGAGCGTGCCGGCCTGCTCGTTGTCGTCGAGCACTTTTTGAATGGATGCCGGCAGCTGCTCACGCAAACTGTCGGCATCGGCGATCCACCGTGGCGTGGAGATGAGTGGGCTGCTGAAGATCACCGATTGCACGCCCGAGGGCTTCGCCACGATCATGTACTCGGCCGCCAGTGCGCCGCCCCACGAGTGTCCCAGCAGATGCACCGTGTCGAGCTTGAGCGCGCGGCGCACCGCTTCCACTTCCTGCACAAAGCGCGGGAAATTCCAGAGCGACGTATCGGTGGGATGCTCCGAGCGTCCCGAGCCCAGCTGATCGTAGAAGATCACGGGCCGTTCGTTGGCGAGCGGCGCGAGCACCTCGAAGCGGCACGACGTGCCTCCCGGGCCACCGTGCATCGCCAGCAGCGGCACGCCGGGGCCGTTACCGATCTTGCGATACCACACCTTGCCGCCGGGCACATCGATCATGCCTTCCTGCGAGGGGAAGGTATCTGTCGCCGCCGCGATGGTGCTGTCGGCGACGGTATCAGCGTTCGGTGAACAGGCGGCGACGGTGCACGTCGCGGCGATCGCAACGGCAGCGCTGACACGTGGCACGATTCGGGAGAGGATCATGCGTCAATCATGCGACGATGGCCGCCGCTTGTCGAGCAAGCGGCGGCCATCGTTGGCCATCGTTGTCCATCGGTGATGTCAGTTACATCGCCAGCGCACGCAGATCCTGCAGCGCCTTCTTCAGCAGGTCCACCTTGGGCTGATCACAGCTGCGGCTTCCTTCGACATCCGTGACGAGCTTGGCGAGCGCGCTGTTGCGCGCCGCTCCATTCGACTTCTCGGCGTTCGCGATCTGCGCGCGGATGTCGCCGATCTTCGCCGGCGCCACGCATCCCTTGCGCTCGAGCTGATCGGTGTACGCCTTCGCCAGCGCGAAGCTGGGCGGCCACGAGATCTTCGGCTGGCCCTGCGCGTTCAGATAATCCCACTTCACCGTGTTGGCCGCATCGATCTCGTTCTGCGAGATGAACTCGCTCGGCACCAGCTGCGCCACGTCCATGCCGCGCGCAATCTCCGAGCTCACGATGTTGCCGTTGTACCAGTATACCGACCACGAACCGCCCATTTCCATGCGCGTGCTGTCTACCGGACCACGGTCGAAGCTGGCGATTTCCTTCGGATGCGCCGCATCGGTCCAGTCGAACACCGAGATACCGCCCTGATACCACGACTGCACCATCACGTCGCGACCCGGAATCGGAATCAGCGAGCCGTTGTGCGCCACGCAGTTTTCGTTCTTGGTCTGGTACGTGGGGATCTTGTAGTAGCTCTGGAACACCAGCTTCTTGTTCACGATGTTGAAGATCGCGTTCGCACCCCATTCCGGCTTGTCGAGCGGACGGCACTTGGGCGAACCACCACCGCCCCACTCGTCGCTGAACAGCATCTTCGTGCCATCGTTGTTGAACGTAGCCGAGTGCCAGTAGGCGAAGTTCGAGTCGGCCACCGCATCGAGGCGCACCGGCGACACTGGGTTGCTGATGTCAAGCAGGATGCCGTGTCCTTCGCAGGCGCCGCCGGCCAGACCGAGCGCCGGATACACCGTGATGTCGTGGCACTGTGAGCCTTCGCTCACCGCCGTGGCCGCCGCGGGCGGCTTGTCCATGCCCTGCGCCGACAGAATGCGCATCACGTTCGTGTTCACGATCGGCCGCGCGGCCGCCGTATCGGCCGCCGTCGCGACCGTCGCACCGCGCGCCTTTACGATGCTGTCGATCACCGGCTTGATGAACTGATTCGGCAGAATCACTTCCTCGTTCATCGCCGGAATCATGATCGTGAACGCGCCCTTGGCCTTGGCGGCATCCATCTCGGCCTTGTCGGCCGCCGAGGCGCCATGGCTCTTGGCGGCGCCGAGGCCGGCGAAGATGTTCGCGCGTCCGACCACCGCTGCAGCCGCGGGGTTCGCGAGGGGCACCTTGATGATCTCGATGCGCAACCGCGAGGAGTTCGCTTCACCGCTCGGCGCCGCGACGCACTCAGCCAGCTCACCCGCCGGGCGGATGCCCGACGAACCCGACACGTAGATGTACACGTTGTTTTTGTCCTTCGGATCCTCGAGCACCGTGTGCGTGTGCGAACCACGGCACGTCTGCACGTTCGCGACCAGCTTCGGCTCACGGATGTTCGTGATGTCGAAGATGCGCACGCCGCGCACGCGTTCCTTGCTCACCACGTCCTTCACGCCGCCGGGCTTGCAGTCCACGCGGCCATTCATCGCTTCGGCCGACATGAACATCAGGTTCTTGTACACGCTGACGTCGTTCTGCGAGGCGGGGCACTCGTAGGCCACCACGAGCTTCGGGGCCGACGGATTGCTGATGTCCCAGATCACCGGGCCATTGTAGTTGCCCTGAATGACGTAGTTGCCCGTGAACGCCAAGTCGGAGTTGGTCTCGCCGAGGAAGCCCTTCGGCGACACGGCCTTGGCTACGACCTTCAGGTTGGACGTGTACTCGGCGGCGTCGAAGAGACCGGCCTTGAGGTTGTTGCGGGGGTCACTGGCGGGGGACGGCGCAGTGACCGGCTTTCGAGGGGCGCAGGCGGCGAAGGCGGTCGCGGCGGCAACGGCCAGCAGAGCGCGTATGGGAAGAGCGGACATTCGGATTTGCGGGTGACGGGAGGAAAGAGCATACGGCGCGGCGATAGAGGGAGTCTATCGCCCGTCGCTGGGTTCGGCAGGGCTATAAGGACCGTACGGCGTGGTGGGGCGGATCGTTTCGAGACGCTTCGGTCAGGGACGGCACCACCCGCCGGTCATTCCAGCCGATCCCGCGTCGCTACCAGCTGCTCGATCGCATCGGCCACATGCCCTGCGTCGATGTGATGATCGCCCCGGGCGATGCGCAATCGATACGCCGCCATCAGCACGTCGGCGTCTCGAAATCCAGTGGGTGTCTCGAACTTGTAGCAGGCGAGCTCGACCTTCAGTCCGTTCGGATCGCGCACATAGATCGAATCCATGAAACCGCGATCGCGCTGAATGAACGAGATGCCACGCGCCTCGAGTCGCGCCGGCGCCTGCTGAAACGTGGCCCGCGACACATTGAATGCGATGTGCTCCACGCACCCGACCTCGCGCGGCGCCGCACGACCGGCATCGGCATGCGCTTCGTTGGTGAATACCGTGAGAAGACGTCCGTCACCCGGATCGAAGTACAGGTGATTCTCCGCCTCGAGCCCCAGGTTGGGCTGCTCGAAAATGAACGGCATTCCGAGCACGCCCTGCCAGAAGTCGATGGCCGACTGTCGTGTGGAGCCCACGAGGGTGATGTGGTGGACACCCTGCACTTGTATGCGCTGCATGCTCACTCCATCGGAAAGACAACATCGCGCCGTGATTCAGCAGGCGTTGAAAACATGAAGCGGCGGAGCGTGTCGTGCAACAATGCCTACCCCTCACCCCACCGACGTGAACAGGGGAGCACCTCCCGTGAGACGCGCTCACCATGAATCTGGACGACACCCAGTAGCGGAATCGACATGACACCCTCGATGCGAAGGGGACCCGTCGCGGCTTGCACGACGCGCAGCGGGCGAGCCACCGAGAAAAGCAGCGAATCATTCGCCGCCTTCGCCGCTAGACGTCGACGCTCGCCCAAACGATCGCGCTCCTCCTGTGAGAGAATGACTTCGACGAGTCCCGGATCGATGCCGATGCGCCACTCGCCAACACCGTTCGCCGGAGTACGCGAGTGCCACCCGACATTCACGTACGAAACCGCCGCACCGCGAAACGCATGGCAACTCGGCGCCAAGCGTGACACCGCAGTCGAGGCGGCGGCATCCGCAGCGTACCCCTCGGGCAATGGCACCTCGAGCGTGTTGTCCGACGCATCGCGCTGCGGGTAATCCATACTCGCCACGGTCGATCCCACGCGCAGGAACATCGTGCGCGACGCCAGATGATCGACCAGTACGTCTAGTGGGGCGTAGTTGATGTACGTGTAGCAGGCATGCGACGGGTGACGTCGCGATACCGCCACACAAACGGCTGGCAGGTTTCGTTATGCAGCGTGATATAGCGGAGCAGCTTGCGCGTAAGATCGGTGGTCGAGGTGAA